>JAGLGG010000022.1 GCA_023144145.1 Anaerolineales bacterium
CTGGCTACTGATTACTGACTACTGAATACTGATTACTGGTTACTGAATACTGACTACTGGCTACTATAATGTAACCGGAATGACCAAGTTTAGGATCAACCCCACCAAAAACATACCGCCGGCCAATTTATTGTGATGAAAGGCTGCAGAGACATACCACAACGGCCAAACGGGATAACCCTCAGGGGGTTCAGTCGGTTTGGGTTCCCTATAAATTTTTAGAACTTGAAAAAGTCTCGGAATGGCGAGTGCGACCAGGAGCAGCCAAACACCCAACGTTCCCGTGAACACCAAGATAGCAACGATCACATAAAACGCCACCATCATTCCCATATTCAGCCTTATAGATGCACGCTCCCCCAGGATCACTGGTATTGTATTAATTCCCTTCGCCTTATCCTCTTTTAGCTTATCAATATGTTTCCCAATTAACACGGTGGTAACCGCCAGAGCATAGGGAACCATGGCAAGCCAAATTCCAGCGGAGGGAAGTTGCCCTGTAGTAACAAAGTACGTTCCACCGATCATCAAGGGACCCCATACGATAAAAACGCCCGGTTCTCCAAGTCCATGGTGTTTGAATTTGAGAGGGGGTGCTACATAAAAGACACTTACAAATAAGCCTAAGACTGCAAAGACTAGTACCTGCCAGCCAACGTTAACGGCGAGATAGGTCATGATCCCCGCATCAATGAGATTAATAACCAAGATGGCAACCAGCAGTTCACGCTTTGAAAGTAAACCGCTTAATATTGGGTGCGGCGCATAAAGCGCTCTTGCGTAATCTTCAGTATCTACACCAACTTCCATATCGAAGTAATCATTGGTCATATTGTTTGATGCATGTGCAAATACCAATCCCAAAACTGCCAAGACCAGATTAAGCCAATTAGGTTCATCGGTCTGTGATATCGCCAATAACCCGCCAATAAGTCCTGATGTAATTGTCATAGTGAAAACCGCAGCACGCGAAATAATTAACCATTTGCTCACGGTATCCATCTCTTTGTCTGGCGAAAGGTTGGCGGTATTCAGAACCTCTTTCCAATTTGAGATTAATGACATAACTTCACCTCTTTGATATCTTGATTCTTGTATGAGTCTACCGTGCGTCAAATGCTCTGTAAAGGTAAAACTCGAGCTTGGCATCCCTGCTCGCTCTTCTCTGCCCTGCCAAGCCCATCCCCAAGTGCCAAATTTCGTTCCATGCTAAACTTCGAGAACATCACCTCTGGAGCACGCACGGTGGCACAGCTCGATCCTACGGAAACCAAATTATCCTCTAAGCCAATCTGGGCGGAAGTTATGCGCGCGGCTGTCGCTGTTGCGCGCCAATCCATTCTCAGTGAGAGAGAACTACTCCAAGCTGTAAGTGATGAACTGCGCCGTTTAAAACTTAATGGGGCTGTTATGCTCCTCACTCCTGAGGGTCGACTGAAGGTTGAAACGACCTCCTCAGTTATTGAAAACGCGTTAAAAAAATTAACCGGGTGGGATATTCTCGGATACGAATTTGATCCTACAGAGGTTGAAATTTATAACAAGGTATTGACCTCCAAGGAACCGCTTTTTACCATGGACCGGCAAACGATCATCCGGCAGATCACTCCCGAAGCCCTACATCCTTTCGTAGGCAAAATTGCCGACATGCTGGGCGGGCAGCCGCTAATCTATGCACCTTTGATCTTCGGGGAGAAACCCCTTGGAGTTATGAACGTCAGTGCAGAATGGCTGACATCCGAAGATATCCGAATGGTTGCCTCACTTGCTGACCACATCGCCACCGCACTAAACCAAATTCGTACTCACGCAGAGATGCAACTTGCATTGGAGCGAGAAAGACTGCAGATACAAATTGCCGAAGTTGCAGGAAGCTCTAGCAACCTGTCTGAGATTCTGGACCAGATATTGAATCTGGTTGCAGATGCGACAGGGGCTAATGCTGGTGCAATCGCCCTCATAGAACCTGGCGGGGAAACCCTTCGCTTTCACAATCTTATTGGCCTACCCAAGGCATTGGGAGAATCGCTAATCCCACGCGATCAGGGGTTGACTTGGCAATTAATTGAAACTCGCCAACCTATACTTTACTCTGCTTACGGCTCCGAACCCAACGCTATTCCCGAGTGGGTCAAAGTGGGTATCCAAGCTGTCATTGGCGCGCCATTAATAACCGGCGATAGGGTAATTGGAGCCATGGGCTTGTTTATCAAAGGTTCAGAGCTGGAATTTTCACCAGAACACCTCAAGCGCGCAATTTCGGCTTCCCAAGTGGCTGCCGGAGTCATTTATAACGCTCAATTATTTGCCGAAGCAACGAGAAACGCTGAAGAAGCCGAAGCACTAAGAAAAGGGGCAATAGCAATTTCTTCTTCTCTCGATTATGAGGCAGTTCTCACCGAAATTGCGGAACAAGCCAAAGAACTGCTTCGAGCCGACGGCAGTCGAATTCATATCCTCGATACGATGAGCGGTTTGCTGAGGTGTATGGTCGCTCTCCACCCCAATGCCGAAGAAGTAATGGGGATTGAATTAGAGCCAGGAGAAGGCCTAACCGGACATGTTTTAAAAACTGGGGAGTCGTTACTTGTTAATCGACCTGTTGAACACCCTCATTCAGTTCAAATTCCAGGTACACCAGAGGATGAGGCAGAGGTTCTGGCGCTTGTCCCACTTATTCGGCGCCAGCGTACCATCGGGGTCATGACCACGAGGCGTGATGGTTACGAGCGCCCATTTACTTCTTCAGATCTACATCTGCTCACAGCATTTGCCAGCCAGGCAGCTGTCGCCATCGAAAACGCACTGCTCTATGGACAAATTGAATCACAAGCCCAACAATTAGAGGATACCGTTGCTGCTAGAACCCAGGAGCTGTTCCTCTCTGAAGCGAGGTACCGATCCCTCGTAGAAAACTCGCTCACAGGAATTTATCAGTTAGACAATCAAGCCAAGGTTCGATATGTAAATGAACAATTGGCCCAAATGATTGAATTATCGCCAGAAGAACTAGAGGGGAGATCGGTTGCGGATTTCTTAGCTCCTGAAGATCGCTCCGAAGTCATCGATCGCGCCCAGGCCAGAATTCGCGGAGAAGGCCCACCAACAGATGTATATGAGGTTGATCTTCTTTCATGGAGCGGTCGGCGAATTCCTGTAATATTCGCAGTAAGTTTGATCACGAATGAGGAAGGAAAACCGGATGGAGTGTCGGGATTGGTTCTAGACATCTCTCAGCGCAAGACGTTAGAAGCAGCACTTAGAACAGAAAGTGATCGTCTTAGTGCCATACTCTCTAATGTTGGAGATGCAGTTGTTGTAACAGATCCCGAAGGCATGATTGAATTTGTGAATCCTGCATGGGAACGACTGAATGGATACACTTCAGCGGAAGCTTTGGGGAAAAGCCCTAGCATTGTGCGAAGTAGCTATCATGAATCGGGGTTCTATTCAACCATGTGGGAAACCATTCTCTCAGGAAATGTCTGGAGTGGTGAGGTCGTTAATCAAAGGAAGGATGGAGCCAGTTACGAGGCTGCGCTCACGATCACACCAGTTATTGATGAGGAAGCAAAAATCGTCAATTTTGTCGGCGTTCAACACGATATCAGCATTCTCAAGGAACTAGACAGATTGAAATCTCAATTTGTCTCTGATGTCTCACACGAATTGCGCACACCTCTTACTAATATTCGTCTTTATCTGGATCTAATCCGTCAAACGGAATACGATCAACGCGCCGCCCGATACATGGACACACTTTCGCGCGAGAGCGAAAGACTATCCACTCTGATTGAGGACCTGTTGAGCCTGTCCAGGCTAGAGGCCGAATCAGTTCCTATCACATCAAAGCCGGTGAATATTAACCGCATCCTTAGCGCATTAGCGGAAGACCGTGAAAAACTTGCTGCCCAGCGAGGTCTTGATTTGCGAATTGAATGCGAGGCCAAGCTGCCAACCACAGTGGGTGATGAAAACCTATTGGGTCAGGTGTTCACAAATTTACTCACCAATGCGCTTAATTACACACCCGCAGGAGGATATGTGGTATTGCGAACCCGCAGCCAATCCAACAATCTTGGAGAGTGGGTCATCGCCGAGTTCGAAGACACCGGATATGGTATTCAACCCAAAGAACAAACTCTCATTTTTCGGCGTTTCTTCCGCGGGCATGCGGGAGTGCCATCTAATGTCGCTGGAACTGGGTTAGGTCTGGCAATTTGTAAGGAGATCTCTGAACGCCATGGTGGGAAAATTTCGGTCGAGAGCACGGGTATCCCTGGCGAAGGCTCAATATTCAGCGTTTGGCTTCCGGCGGAGAAATTGTAGGCTTGAACTTCGAGCAGGGGGAAATCACGAAAGGTGAAATTGAGAACCCTGAGGTGTTTTTTCGACTTCAATTCGAGTAGGAAAGGCATCTTTCATCTCATCGATGTGTGTAATGACAAGGATCAGCTCAAAATCGTCCTGGATGCTGTTGATCGCAGCTACAAGTTGCTCCCTTCCCCTCGCATCTTGAGAACCAAATCCTTCATCGATAAAAAGGCTTCGCAATTGCGCTCCTGCACGACGTGCTAAAAGCCGTGAGAGCGCTATCCGAATGGCAAAATTGATCCTGAAGCTTTCCCCCCCGGAATACGTTCCATAAGGTCGAGTCCCAAGTTCATCAGATATAATAATATCAAGCGCTTCCCGTAATTCACCACTCTTTATCTCACGCTGTGTCTCTATCCTGACCGCCATCTTTTCATCCGTCATTAGTTTCAAAAGCTTGTTTGCTGAATCCTCTAACTCGGGTACTGCAGTTTCAATAATCATGGCAGGAACTCCGCGTTTACTGAATGCCACTTGCAAGTCCTCGTACAAACTTTGATTCTCTGCCTCCAACGCTCGTTCATCCAATAACTTCTGTCTCTGCTTAGCTAGAGACATCAACGCAGCCAATCGTTGACGGGCCCCTCCAACCTTTTCATCTGCCAAGCGTTTCTCAAGACGTAGTTTTTCGAGCTTTTCTTTAGAAATGGACGCTGCTCTGAGGTCCCCTTCGCTTTTTTCAGCCAGTCGTTCTAGTTCATAGCGTTTCTTCCGATCGGTTTCCAACTCGGTATTCCAACGCTTAATCATCTTCTCCATGCCAATTACTCGCTGAGCCGCGTTGTCCGCATGGCTTAACGCATTTTCAAGTTCTCCAACTCTTCTTTCAAATTCACCTCGCTCCGAAAGTGACTGAGATATACTCACCAGTTCTTGGTCCACCTTCGAAATTTCCGCTTCTAACTCGATAATTCGATCCCGGTTTTCCTTGAATTGCTCTCTTCTGCTTTCGACTTCGAGTTGAAGCTCATTCACAAGCTCTTCCCGATGTTCATCTGTTAAAGGCTGACCACAAGTGGGGCAAAGGGGTTCGGTAGCAGATTGAAGTGTCGCTACTCGGCTTTTCACCGGCTCGGTTGACGGTCCAAGTGCAGCGTTCACCCCATTCAAATGGGCTCTTTTTGTCAGATACGTAGATTTTTGATCCCGAAGCTCCTCGTGCTTCTTCTGAATTGGATCCAATTCATTGAGTGCTTTCTTGATCTCCGATAAAGCTGAAGCAATTGCATTTTTATCAGCCTGAGATGCAGCAGTATTTTTCTCCTGAGTTGCCTCATCTACCTCTTTCCCCGTTCGCATAATTCTGCTAGTCAAATCATCAATTTGCCGTTGATAAGTGACAAGCTGGGAACGTGCTTGTTCTAGGTTTGTCCACTGTGCCTCCGCTCCTACCAGCACAGATGTGGCCAATTGAGCAGCACTCTCCGCCTCCACCAGATCGGTCTCATACTCTTCACGCTGATTCAATTCACGATCTATCTCTACCAGGCGACCCTCGAGGCGTTGAATCTCATCTCTCGTTTGGCGAACTCTTTCCTTCGCACGATTCTCAAAAGTATCCCAAATGTCGAGTCCAAGAATGTTAGCAAGCACCTCCTTGCGCTGGTTTGGTGTCTTCATCGTGAATTCATCTGCTCTACCCTGAGTCAAGAATGCTGAATTGACAAATGTCTCATAATCCAATCGAAGCAAGTTATCAATACGACTTTGTGTCCCCCGTATTGTCGCTTCAGTTAAGCTCCGCCAACTTTCGGTATCCGCATCCCAACCACGTAACTCTAAGGCTGATGAGCCTCGTTTATCTGATTTACGCTGGCGAGTAACTTCATACTTCGATCCACTCTGATCAAAAGTAAATACCACTCGCATCTCCGTTCGCTCATGGTGAATCAGTTCGTCAGCAACATTCGTACGAGCTTTCCCCCACAGCGCCCAAGTGATCGCCTCTAACAATGAAGATTTACCCGCTCCATTCGGACCAACGAGGCAAGCGACGTGGATACCATCGAATAGCAATGGTTCTGGTTCCTGGTAGGAGAGGAAGTTATGCAGCTCAAGCTTAATTGGGATCACTCAAGATCTCCTCAACTTTTTCTAAGAGTGAGCGGATCCTTTCTGACGCCACCTCTTTAGATTGGAAATATTGCTCAACCAGTTCAATTGGCGCCAATGTTTCTAAGGAGATCCCGTACAACCTCGGTCGTACTTTTTCCTCGACATCTCTCGAGACCGTAATACTAGTCGCACCATCCAAGGCTTTATATATTTCTCGCTCATGGAAAGTAGGCTGTTGATTGGCATCCATATTAATTTGAACGCGTATGACCGATCCCTCAACTGATATGCGTTCCAACTTTCTTAATGCAACTTCTGTTGGGTCTTCCGAACCGCGAACATCAATCTGAATAGTGCGAAACGGACGAGCCTCAACAGGAACGAATTTCCATTGAGTTCCTCCCCTTACAAGTTCAATCCAACAAAATCCCTTTAGCTCCTTTTCTTCGCCGAAATCAATTCTCTCTAAGGATCCACTGTACACAACTGGTGGATAGACTCCACCACTCAAATCTTGATGTCGATGGATGTGACCCAAAGCAATATAATCCCAAGCAGGGTCGGATAACGTAGATGTTTGCACAGTTAATTCTTTTCCTAGCAATACACTCCGCTCAGAACCATAATGGGCTTTATCTACAGAAAAATGTCCAACAAATATGCGTGGCATGCTGCGTGACCTAGCTTCTTCAGCTAGATTCTCAATCATTGTTGTAACCATTTCACGAAGAGTGTTGTTGAGTGCCTCTATCGATTTGCCATGATGCTCTTCTTTTGAAAGTAACCGGTTCCTCATTGGATATGGCATCCACGCCAGGAAAACGGGACCTCTCTTTGTAGTCACCACTTGGTGACCATATTTATTCCCTACGATCACACCTGGCACTGCAAGCGTTTGAAAAATATCCACACTGCTCGCCCTTGCGGCCATACCGGGCATATCGTGGTTGCCGACCACCATCAAAGTGGGCATTGCATCTGCTAATCTTTTTATTCGTTGGGCGAATTCTCGCTGCTGTGTAGGATCAGGATCACGAGTCTTGAAGGCGTCACCTGCAAAAACCGCAAGATCAGCTTCATTTTCCAAGCCATAGTCGATAACCTCGTCTAATCGATCAAGAAAATCACGCACACGTGTTGAAGTGCCCGTGCTCGGGTCTAAGCGACCATAGTTCTCCATACCGATGTGGACATCGGCAAAATGTAAAACACGAATAGGTTCAGACATCATGAAATATGATTAACCATTCATTTCGAAACAATTGAGGGTCTAGTGCTTCGTCAAGGATAAAGTTTCCATTCATAAACCGGGTTACTACTTCCTTGACAAATGCTTATGTTGTTCCGCCCGTTATCTATTCTGGCTAAACAATCACGTTGGACGGAACACTAGCTTACCCGGGACGATCGATCTTAGGTCTCTCTTTTCCTAGCAAACTCAAGCAAAGGAATAATTCCCCCCGATGATGAATCTCTTGTTCAAAGACGTGCCACAATATCCAACTCAATTTGGGAACCCCATCACCCGGAACTTGGACCACTCGATTGAAATCCTCCACCGGGATAGTTGCCAGGAAATTCATCGTCTGGCTAAAAACACTTTCCAATTCCTGGCGCAATTTATCAACAGTGTTCAATCGAGCGGCATCCTCTTCAGGCCAGTCATCTAGGGTCCTGTTTACGACGAAATGTATCCATCCCCTCTCTAAATTTATTATGTGACGAATGATCCCCCCCACTGTCCTTTCATAGCGTTCTGCTGGTTGATATTCCAGATCCTTATCACTTAAAACAGCCACAGCGCGGAGAAGGTCTCGATGGACTGTGTTCCAATGATCAAAAAATTGTGCCGCGTTCATCTCATACCTCCTGTTTCATCCTACACTATAGTCTCGCAAGTAGTTTAAGTTATTTTAGCAAAGCAATGGGATTTACTTTACTCCGCGAAGCTTTTCCCCATATTCAAAATTGACATTCGTCGCTTCAATCTCGGTCATTCAGTTGATGTGTTGTCATTAATGCTGCGATATTCGCGGCAGTTCGATCAAGTTCTGCTCTGGCGGGTTGCTCGCCATAACCAACCGGAAACCTCAGACCGAATCCATCCCCAATATAACGCGGAATGATGTGCAGGTGATTGTGAAAAACGGTTTGCCCTGCAGCACCTCCATCCGCCATGAACAAGTTTATACCCTCACACTTTAATTCTGAAGCTCGTATCGCCTGAGCAATATTCAGTGCAGTCGTAAACATGTGTTGTGCATGTGCTTGGTCGAGAGAACTGAGATCCGGGGAATGGATATTCGGGACAACAAGCGTGTGTCCCTGGACTACTGGACGAATATCCATAAAAACTGTAACGTACTTATCTTGATAAACAACACTCGCTTCAGCTTCTCCTGCCACAATCTTGCAGAATATACAGTTCGGATCTAAAAACATGGAGTCTCCACCAAAGAGAGCTCATCATTAAGCCAAATAAGAATCTAGAAAAAGATTCTACCATGCGGCCATTTGCCTCAAGCTAAGTCAGATGGATTCTAGAATTTGATTGCTGCGAGTGCACTGAAAATATAACCGAGGAGCGACCAGATGAGTATGTGTGGGGAATAAACAATTGGCCCATTCGCTCGCAAGGAGAGTCCAACATGCTCTTCTGGCGCTATGATTATGCTAGATGGCGCTCTTGACGAAGTTTGATAGGGATGTCAAAATCCCCCAATAAAAATACGAGCGATCAATAATGACCTCCATCTTCCCCATCATAATTCTCAATGCCCGTCCTGCAGCTGGAAAAAGCGAGGTCTCCCGGTTCCTAGCAAATGTCCCACTGAAAGAACGAATTGAACGATTTCATGTA
>JAGLGG010000220.1 GCA_023144145.1 Anaerolineales bacterium
CGTTCTGAAAAATTGTGGGCCGGAGGGTGGATGCACACTGGTGACGTCGCCAATGTAGATGAGTTTGGGTATATGCAGATCGTGGATCGGATCAAGGATGTGATCAAAAGCGGAGGCGAGTGGATCGTTTCCCTGGAACTCGAAAACCTCCTCAGCCTGCACGAAGATGTGCTGGAGGCGGGCGTCATCGGCGTCCCGGATGAGAAATGGGGCGAACGCCCTCTCGCCGTGGTAATTCTAGTCGAAGGGGCACCCGAGTGCATCAACCAAAATGTCCTTAATAATTTTTTACAAACCTACGTTGAGGATGGAACGATCACAAAATGGGCTGTCCCTGATCACTATGTCTTTGTCGAAGAGCTTCCCAGGACCAGTGTAGGAAAAATCGACAAAAAAGCCCTTCGGCTTAAATACTCCACCCCTCCATCGATGGGACCACATTTTCCGTAATTAGGATCATATTCTTTTTGGCCGGGAAAGCTCGAACATTCGAAGGTTTTCGATAGACAGCCGAATATTATCTGTAGGGGCTAACTGATGACGGACAACACCAGTGCACCGCCCAGCAGCCCCTTGACCAAAAATCGACCTCCACAACACGCATTACCAATCTTTCGCCTGCCTCGGCCAAGTGGGAAGCTGCACTGGCGCTTGAAAGAAAAATATCTGGACGGTAGTTTGCGCTCGTCCGGGAGAATCCTCTACCCAGAATACTAGAAAATCACCCGATCATTTTGAGTGTTTCTCCGCTCATTCATAACCGGTCAATCACACGTTCCAATTGAACACTCATATCTATGTCCCTTTTTTGGGGTTACTATTCTTGTCTAAAAAAGTGGGAGACTCGATTAATGTCACTTGCCCAATTAAATGAGTATTTACAATCTTTACTAGTAGTAGATTCAGCAGGAAAAATTTCTCGTACTAACCTACAATGAAGTAAAATCCCCACTTAACAATTCAATATGGTTCGCTGATAACTGTTGCACAAGTTCACAAACCATATTGCGGAAATGTTATTGCTTACTATTTAGTTGGTTTTAGCGCCTTGCAGGCAAGACGCGTTAGGAGAAAGTTATGGTATACAACTGCGCGGTGTTGGTCAAGCAAGTGCCCGATACCAGCAACATTTCTGGACAAACCATGAAGAAGGACGGCACAATTAACCGCGCCGCGCTACCGGCCATCTTCAATCCCGATGACCTGAACGCCCTGGAAATGGCCCTGATGGTCAAGGATGAGTATGGCGGTCGGGTGACCGTGCTCACAATGGGACCGCTGCGAGCGGCTGAGATCCTACGCGAGTCGCTATATCGCGGCGCCGACCAGGTGATTTTGCTCTCGGATAAAAGGTTCGCCGGATCAGATACCCTCGCAACCTCTTACGCTCTCAAGTGCGCGGTCGAGGAGATAGGTGACTATGATCTTGTATTCTGCGGACGACAGGCAATTGACGGCGACACTGCCCAGGTTGGTCCGCAGGTGGCTGAGAAACTGAGCCTCCCACAGATCACCTACGCCGAGTCGATTAAATCGTTTGAAGGAAATATCATCTTCGTTGAGAGGGCATTTCCCATGGGCAAAGAGACGGTCAAGTGCGCCCTTCCTTGCCTGCTTACCGTCGTCGGTTCGGCCAACCG
>JAGLGG010000221.1 GCA_023144145.1 Anaerolineales bacterium
CGCCTTTCTATCGCCAGTGCCGCCGTGGCGTTTCATCACAATTTCCGCTATGATGCTTAGAGCTATTTCCTCGGGGGTCTCAGCCTTGATCTCCAGCCCCATTGGAGATGAGACTTTTGCGATCATTTCTTCCGATACACCCGACTCAAGTAGTTGCCCTACAGTGGTTTCCCATCGTCGTTTTGAGCCGATAACACCTATGTAATCCGCTGATGTTTGCAAGAGCGATGGCAACCCTTCAACATCAACAGCCACACCCCTGGTTGCAAGTACAACATATGTTTGAGAATCGATCTCAATTTCATTTGCTAATTCACCTAACTTACAATGGATGGCACGCTCCGCTCCAGGTGCTGATTCAAGTTGTGCAAATTCCTCCCGATCATCAGCCACAACCACGCGAAACCCTATCCAAAATCCTAAATGGGCAACCGCTTTGCCAACATGTCCCATTCCAAAAATGAGAAGCGTCGGTTTTGATTGAAGGGGCTCAACATACACTTCGATCTCTCCTCCACACACTCCAGGATCACCACGATCAGGATCCCTGAAATTGTAGTGCATAAGGCGCGGCTTGCCATCTTTAAAGGATTCTTGCGCCTCATGAACAACCAGGCTTTCCATTTTCCCACCTCCGATGGTCCCTTCAGTAGAACCGTCTGGGAAAATGAGCATCTTACTGCCTTCGTGGCGCGGTACAGACCCGCTTGCCCTGACTACAATGGCCAGTGCAACAGAGGCTCCTTGAGCTTCCAGGTGCGCCAGGCGTTCAAACAACTCCAAGTAACCCTCCAACAAACCCTGCAGTACAGGGATCAACTGTTTCTTACGTGAGACTACTTCTTCAGCGCTGAATGACCCATCTTGTTATCGTCGATAAGAAAGTTCATCCACAAAAGGATTGTGCTCCATCCCATGGAATTCGTCAGGAACTACTTCCGGGAAATTGTTCCCATCCCTTCAGTTGTTTCACAACTCATTATTATTGTTTCAATGCACGCCACACCCGCTCAGGCGTGATGGGAGCCTCATTTACGTGAGCTCCACACGCATCTAGGACAGCATTTCCAACCGCGGGCGCTACTCCATCCATCGGAATCTCAGCAACGGCTTTAACGCCGAATGGATGAGAAGGTTCAAAGGTTTCAACAAAAATTGTCTTCAATTTGGGCATCTCATCAGAGCTGAATATATGGTAATCACGAAAATCAACCTCGCGCGCATGCCCTTTCTCATCGTAAAGCATTTCCTCAGATACAGCGTATCCAAGTGCCTGCGTCATCCCGCCCTCAACCTGACCCGAAGCCGTAAGAGGGTTGACGATCACACCCGCGTCCACTGCCATCACCAACTGCTCGACCACCACCTGTCCGGTTTCAATATCGACAAGTACTTGTGCAAATTGGGCCGCAAAAGGAGGAGGGGATATCGGTGAGACATATGATCCTATGCCCATAATCTGCTCTTGCTCTTCGTGATGCAGTGAATTAAGCGCAATTTCCTCCAAACTAACCGAACTCCCGTCCGGTGCAGTTACCTTTCGATCAGCGAGATGCAAATCTTCCGCTGAAACGGGCTTTTGCGAACTTTTGCTCAGCATCTTGGCTGCCCGAATTCGGATTCTGTCTGCCACTTGCTGGGAAGCACGAACCACCGCAGCGCCAGAAATGTAGGTTGTGCTCGAGGCGTACGCGCCCTTATCGAAGGGTGTAAAATCTGTGTCTGAGGAATAAATGATTATGTCCTCAAGTGGGACGCCTAGGACCTCAGCCGCCTGTTGGGCAAGAACTGTATCAGACCCCGTTCCTAAATCTGTGGCTCCTACTAGCAGATTGAACGAACCATCGTCGTTCATCTTGATACTTGCACCACCCATATCCAAATATGGAATCGCGGTGCCCTGCATTACAGCAGCAACGCCAATCCCACGTCGCAAATGTGGTTTTCCAGCTACTTGATGCCAGTTGGGAACTCCAAATTTTAGGTCCCAGCCGATTGCAGTCGCACCCTGATAGACACATTCTTCCAATCCACATGTGTTGATCGTTTCTGGACGTGGCTCTCGACCTTCTGACCAGGCAGTGCTGAATGGTTGTAGCTCACCAGCTCGAAGGGCATTCATCAATCGAAACTTCAATGGATCTAATCCGAGCCGGCGAGCGATTTTCTCCATGTGCCGCTCAACTGGCCAATAGCCTTGCGGCACACCATAACCACGATACGCGCCCGAGGGCGGGGTGTTGGTGTAGACCACATCAGCATAAAATCTTATGTTCGGAGATTCTCGATATTTCCCATCACCAACATATAAGGCCATGCTCTTGTGACCCGTATTTCCGGTGACGGTCAGCGCGTGGCAACCATATGCGCCAGTATCACTCAGCGCGATCATCTCGTTGGCTGTGATCGTTCCATCATTTTTAACACCGGTCCGCATTTTGATCCGCATCGGATGTCTGGAACGGGAAGCGTAAAACTCTTCCGCCCGAGTGTACTCATGACGCACAGGTCTGCCCGTAGCAATTGTCAGGTGTGCGGCGACATCCTCGATCAAGACCTCTTGTTTGCCGCCAAATCCTCCGCCAATCCGTGGTTTTATCACACGTATTCGTTTGGGGGGGATGTTCAACACCGGCGCCAGTTGTCTGCGGACATGAAATGGCACCTGGGTGCTTGAACGGATGACCAACCGATCGTCTTCATCCCAATAGGTCACGACAACATGGGGCTCTATATGTGCTTGTTGGACTTTCGGCACTTGATAGGAATCTTCAATGATGTGATCAGCTTCCTCAAATCCCGCCTCCACATCGCCAATGTCTATGCGGATCTCAGCAGCCAGATTTTTACTCGGATCAGAATCGGCAAAATTAACATACTCCTCTTCATCATGAATTTGAGGTGCATCGTCCTTCATCGCATCTCTCATATCCAGTACCACAGGCAGCTGCTCATATTCAACTTCAATCAACTTAAGCGCATGTTCTGCAATTTCTTCTGATTCGGCTGCAACGAACGCAACCCGATCCCCAACAAAACGCACCTTCTTGTCCAACGAAAATGTGTCAAGGGGTCCCGGGATTGGATCCGATTGTCCTGCTGTTGAATAAATTACCCGGGGGAGGTCCCGCCAGGTCAGGATGGCTGCAACCCCTGGAAGCGCCTGTGCTAACGAAACATCGATTCGTTTTATTCTTGCATGAGCGACTTCACTGTGAAGAACTTTCGCAATCAACATGTCGCGCATTTCCAAATCCGCTGTAAAAGCTGGCTTTCCTTGCACGAGTTTCACCGCATCCACTTTCGGCTCAGGCCTCCCGACCATCCTCCTGGTCTCCCAATCCGGTGAAACTTTAATTTGCGGCATTACGCTGGTTTGAGTCGCGACTTCAGGTCCTATTTCGCCAGGTCTTAAATCCTCCTTTGGCTCCGGTGCAGGGAATAAGTCGAGCGGCAGAGGGATTAGGCCTGA
>JAGLGG010000222.1 GCA_023144145.1 Anaerolineales bacterium
ACTGAGATTGGAGATTGGAGACTAGAGATTGACAGCTGAAGGCTGATAGCTGACTTCTGACTTCTGATAGCTATGACAAATAATCCCGCAAATGTCGACTTCGGGTGGGATGGCGTAGTTTTCTCAGAGCCTTCGCCTCAATTTGGCGAATGCGCTCACGCGTCACATTAAAATATCGACCGACTTCTTCAAGTGTGTAATCCTTGCCATCCAATAGCCCAAATCGCATTTCCAGAACCTGACGCTCCCGCTCGGAAAGCACTGAAAGGGCATTCTGCACCTGATCCTTCAAGAGTTCTTTCGCAGCTGCATCCACCGGCTCCGGCATGGTTTCATCTTCAATAAAATCGCCCAATTGGCTTGAATCCTCCGGGCCAATTGGTGTCTCGAGGGACATCGGCTCTTGGGCAATCCGAATGATCCGACTTACCCTTGCTGCGGCTCGTCGCCACTTCCTTTCCAGTGCGGGATCCATCAGAAGTTCATTTGCAATAGTATCTTTGATTAAGAGAACTTCTTCCGGCTCGAGAAGATCCATTTCCAACGCCAATTCCTCAAGGGTTGCTTCTCGACCAAGTTCTTGAACCATGCGCCTTTGCACGCGCCCAAGCCGGTTTATCGTTTCCACCATGTGCACGGGGATTCTGATAGTTCTGGCTTGATCAGCGATAGCTCGGCTGATGGCTTGCCGGATCCACCACGTTGCGTATGTGCTGAATTTATAGCCTTTTGCTGGATCAAATTTCTCCACTGCGCGGAGCAACCCGATATTACCTTCTTGGATCAAATCAAGAAACGCAATCCCCCTGCCCATATACCTCTTGGCTACACTTACTACGAGTCGCAAGTTTGCTCGTATTAGAGCGTTCTGACCTTCCTCAGCGAGGTAGGCAATGTTTCGAGTGTTTGTCCTTAGCTCGGAGGTCTCCGGAATCCAACGGTGATAGGTCCGTTTTATCGGAAGTCCTTTCCCATCATTGAGCCGGTTGGCCAACTTATCTCGAACATCATCCGGCATGTTGTAAAGTGAGATGAAGAGCGTAATAGCGCTACGAGCTACCTCTTCCCAATTTGGATCTGTTCCCCACATCCCATTATCCAACCATGCGCGCAAGTACGAGGGTTTGATCCCTTGCCAAGTCTGATGCAGTAGGCGAGTTTCCTCTAGAATTAAAAGGAAATCCGGTTTGCGTTGCTTTTGCTTCTTCGCAGCCTCAAGCACGCGTTTCCAGGAAGTCCGTAAATCGTCATACAGCGCACGATGGATCGCAGTTTCACTAGATACATTACCTTGACGTGCAGGACGATCTGTCTCTAGCAATTGGATCCTTTTATAGGCATCCATGCGAATTGCCAACCAAAATTCCTGGTCGGATTCAAGCAAATCCACACGTCCAATTTCCTTGAGATACAAGCGTACAGGATCATCGCTAATCTCAATGGCGATTGGAATTTCCTCCAATTCTACAGTTTCCTGTTCTGATGGGGCGCTTTCTTCTCCACTCTTCACGAGTTCCTTCTCTGTGTCTGGTTGAGAAGATACATGAGAGTCCCCAAATTCCTGCGCAAGATGGGTTTCTTCCATCTCTTTCTCATCTTCCGAAGAAATATGCTCTTTCTCGTTTTCGCTTGACGAAATTTGTGATTTACTGCTCATTGCCTAATCCGACATTCACCAAACATTTTGCGTTATTGCATCTCTGTAGATGAAGCATCTTCGGGCTATCATCTCTCGATGATCAACCTAAACTCAAAATTAAGTGTTCAGGAGTGATCCTTGCCGGCGCGCCAGGGCTTGTTCCAAACGAGCCTTCTGAAGCGCGTGCCGCTGAACTTCAGATTTATACTCGACAATATCAATTTCGGAAACCTCATCACCAAGTTGATCGGGCTCTTCGGCTACCTTCAAAAGAAACTGAATTTTACTTAAATTTTCCTCTAAACTTCGCTTCCGGAGTTGAAGAAAACGAGCCGCTATTTCGTCTGCAACCTTGGGCTGCTCCATTTCCATCCCAACAAACTCTTTCAAATGGGATAAATCCACACTCATGCCTTCTGCTACCTCATGAAGCGATTCATCTAGAACACCTCGCCAATATTGTGCGGGCTCTTCTTCGTCTTGTGCAAGCGCCTGTTGAATTGATTGAAAGATTATGCGGTTAACGGTTCCTGAAAAATCTAGCTCACTCAAGCGCTCCATCTGAAGCGCTTGGAGTTGGCGATCGATACGGTATAGTAACTCGGGGTTTTCAATGAGCAAGCCCAGACAAAATCGCTCAAGCGGAGCATCCTTATCACGGCTAGCCAACGCATCAATAACAGGTGGGGCATCCCCTGGTTTCACACGCCGGCGAGCATTTCGCTTGGGACGCCAATTAATGAGCGCCCGCTCATCGACCCGCAGTCTTCTTGCTAGATGTTGTCGATAGGTTTCACGTTCCACCGAATCAGCAACATCATCAATCAGGGGCATAACCTGACCAGCAATAGATGATTTCACCTTGGGGTCATCTATGTCCTGTCCTTCAGAAAGGACATCAAGAACATAATCGACAATCGTTTTGGCTTTCTCTAAAAGGCGAGACCATTCTTCCGGATCATCAGCGACAACCTCATCCGGGTCTTTCTCTCCGGGGAGGGTTACGACACGAATATCCGCATCCAAACGACCTTCATTTCTCAACAAACCACGCGCATCAAATACGGGGTCTGCCTCGCGATCCAATGCGTCTCTTGCCACGTTTAATCCCCGCATTGTTGCCCTAATGCCCGCCACATCTGGGTCGAGTGCAAGCACTATGTTTCTAGAAAACCGCTTGACTAATCGAAGCTGATGTTCCGAGATTGCAGTCCCCATTGGCGAAACCGCGTTTCCAAAACCGGCTTGATTAAGCGCGATCACGTCCATATACCCTTCAACAATAACTGCCTGGTTTGAACTTCGGATTGCTTTTTTAGACTTATCCAGTCCATACAGCATCCGTCCTTTATCAAACAAGACGGTTTGAGGAGAATTAAGAAATTTAGGCACATCTTCTGGATCGACAATCCTGGCACCGAATCCGCTGATCCTGCCTCGGGAATCTCGAATCGGGATCATAATCCGATTGCGAAAACGATCATAGGTGCCACCCGAATCCCGCTCCGACACCATCCCTGTTTCAATTAGTTCTCGCTCTGAATACTTCCGTTCAAGCATGTAGGTTCGAGTGGCATCCCATGAATCAGGAGCATACCCAATTTCAAAAATTTCCAGTATTTCAGTCGTGAGGTTGCGCTTCTGTAAGTACTCAAGGACGGGTTGTCCAGGTTGACTTTGAAAAAGGTTGTGTCTATAGAAAGTGACCGCTGCTTCTAAGAGTTCTCTTAGGCGATGATGAGATTCCTCTTCTGCTCGCTGCTGAGAGGTTTGAGGTTTAAGCTCCACTCCCGCTCGCTCAGCCAAGTATCGTAACGCTTCGGGGAAATCCCAACCCTCTTTCTTCATAAGGAATCCAAATACGTCGCCGCCTTCAGTGCAGGCGCCAAAACATCTCCAAGTTCCAGTATCAGGGAATATTACGAATGCTGGTGTGCGAGTATTCGGATGGAACGGGCAAAAGCCTGTGTAATTCTTGCCCGTTTTTCTCAATTTGACCGACTCAGAAACTACTTCAACAATATCTATCCGGTCTTTAATTTCGTCTACCACACTCATCGATTACGATTTCTCCAAAGCACAACCACGTTTCAATCACTCATTTTGAAAACCAATCTTGAATATCGATGCATATTCCTTGGTATACGCGTTTCATTACGATGCTCAACATAGCACTATCATAGTGATTAGCCGAGGGTTCCCTTCAGCGTGATAATTGCTCTAAATGTATCTCCCTGACAAAGACCATTACTGCAAGCTGAATGCTAGAACGCCCTAACCATCACCCTGCTGATTAGATAATTTAGCAACTTCTGTAGGTAGCGGGCAATTATATCTGCGGGACCCAGTGAATGCAACTCGAGGTTGGGAGAGGGCAGTTTTTTCGAGTAATCCCTCTAGAATCCTTCCAGTTTCGATAAATCTACCACACCATCTGCCAGTTGTACGATCCGGCATAATAATGCTAACCGGTTGGCCCGAATGGAGCTGTCCTCATCCATTACCAAAACCTCATCAAAGAAATTAGTGATAGCAGAGACTAAGGGCGTGAATACTTCGAAGAAATCTGCAATTGAACCTGCTCTACGCTCTATTTTTTCAGCTTCAATTATGGATTTGAACAGCTTTTTCTCCTCAGGTTCCGTCAGCAAGTCCAGATCGACCTCTGGGGTTACGTCTTCGCCTCGAATTATTCGTGCACACCTTGAATATGATTGAAGGATGAGAGACCAGTCCTCCCGACCCACCATCTGCTCCAATTCAATAACTGCCCTAGATGCTCCTGCTGGATCACGAGCCTGTTCTTCAAGGATCGCATCGACGATATCGTGGGAAATGCCTTCGGATAATAGTAAAACTTTGTGCCGAGCGGATATGAATTCAAGACAATCCTCAACTACCTCGTCTTTCACCTCAATTGGAGTGAATTTCTTAGTTAATTCCAACCCCAATCGCAAATCGAAGCTTAAGTCGTGGGCCCGGATGGCCTGGATAAGCCCGATAGCAGTCCGACGCAAACCATAGGGATCACTGGTCCCTGTGGGTTTAAGTCCGGCGGCAAATAACCCGAGTAATGAGTCCAGCCTGTCTGCCAAACCTAAGACCAAGCCTGGATTTTGAGATGGCACCTGATCTCCCGCGTACCTGGGCAAGTAATGCTCCAGAATGGCCTGGGCAACACCCTCATTTTCGCCCGATTTCAGGGCATACGTTCGCCCCATCTCACCCTGCAGAGATGTCATTTCGATCACCATCAAGGTGGCTAAATCTGCCTTGGATAGATGGGCTGCGCGCAGGGCAACCTCTTTCTCACTACTATCCAATTTCAAAACCGATGCCAGCTCGTTAACTAACTGTTTCAACCGATTGACCTTATCGAGCATCGATCCCAACTGTTGTTGGAAGGTCAATGTTCCAAGCAACGAGATATATGACTCTAAAGGCAACTTCAAGTCTCGATTGATGAAGTAAGCCGCGTCGGCAAATCTTGCTCGAATTACATGTTCGTTTCCTTGAATGACGTTTTCCAAATGCTCCGTGCCACCATTTCGAACGGTGACGAAATATGGGAGCAACTCCCCCTCCTTCACAATTGGAAAGTACCTCTGATGTTTCTTCATCACTGAGACCAACACTTGATAGGGTAACTTGAGATCCTCTTGCTCGAGCCTGCCGCGCATTGAGGTGGGCTTTTCGACCAAATTGGCCACTTCCTCAAGTAATTGAGCGTCTTCAAGTATCGCGCCTCCGACCTCACTGGCGAGGTCCTGCATTTGATCCCATATCAATTCCTTCCGCTCGTTAATATCAAGCACGATGCCTGATTCCCTAAGAGTTTTTAAGTAATATTCAGTCGATGTCACCTTTACCCATTCAGGTTCTTCGAAGCGTAACAGCCGCGTGTATCTTCCAGCGACCATTTCACCCAACGAGAAGGGAACAAGCTCTTCTCCATGCAGCGCAAGCAACCAACGAATGGGTCGCGAAAAGACCAGTCCACTCGAATTCCATCTCATCGATTTATCGAAGCGAAGGGCGCTTATAAGATCAGGGATTAGGTGCTTAAGAACCTCACCGGCTTTCTTGCTTTCCTGCCTGACCTCAGCGACAACGTAGCGTCCGCCATCTATCTCCTCTACCTTCAATTCATCAACATCAATACCTTTGCCCTTCGCAAACCCTTGAGCAGCTGGGGTTGGATTGCCCTGCGCATCAAATGCCCGATCCGCTGGCGGACCCTTTACCAGAGAGACCCTTTCGGTTTGTTCGGTTGCAAGTTGCTCTATCAATATGACCAATCTACGAGGGGTTCCCATGACTTGTATATCACCATGTTCCAGGCGGGAATCCTCCAACAATGGTCCAATATCCCTCTTGAGCTGTTCCACAGCAGTGGTCAAATCTCCTGACGGCAATTCCTCCGTCCCAATCTCCACCAGCAACGGCGCTGGCTCAGAGAGATGTTTTACCTTCTCCATTTCCGCTTGTGGGTAGGTCACATCATAAACGGGCGTTTTCTCCATCCATGGAAACTCAGCGGCCTGCCTTTGTTGAAAGTACTCTCTGGCTATCTCGCTGGCAATTTCCCTCATACGACCGAAGAGGTTCGCTCGATCAGCGACGCCAATTGCGCCACGCGAGTCCAAAATATTAAAGGTGTGGGAACATTTAAGCACATAATCATGTGCTGGGAGAACGAGACCACTACTCATGCATGATTTTGCTTCAGCTTCGTACTCATCGAAGAAGTCACGCAACCGCTCTATGTCCGCAGTTTCGAAGTTGTACTTGTTAAATTCAACTTCACTATCGAGAGCGATATCACCATATGTTAGTACGTCGTTCCAGCTCATATCGACAAAAGAATCAACTCCCTGTATGGCCATAACGATCCGCTCGATACCATAGGTTATTTCCACTGAGACAGGATCAAGTAATTGCCCTCCGGCTTGCTGGAAATATGTATATTGGGTGATTTCCGAGCCGTTTAGCCACACCTCCCAACCAAGCCCCCACGCCCCGAGCGCAGGAGATTCCCAATTGTCTTCCACGAAACGGATATCGTTTTTTATGGGGTCGATCCCAAGGGCAACTAAGGAATGCAAATAGAGTTCCTGTGGATCACCTGGATCCGGCTTTAGGATGACCTGGAACTGATAATAGTGTTGCCATCGATTGGGGTTTTCTCCATAGCGTCCGTCGGCAGGTCGGATAGAAGGCTCAACATATGCAACGTTCCATGGCTCTGGTCCTAAAACCCGCAGAAAGGTGGCGGGGTTCATGGTGCCAGCGCCCACTTCAGAGTGATGTGGCTGCCAAATTACACACCCTTGGTCTGCCCAGAACTCCTGCAATTTGAGTATTGCCGTTTGGAAATTGATTGATGATGACATTGAGTTCGCGATTCTCCTATGGGTATGGAGACGATTATTTGGATATTCTTAATAGAACTTATCTGCTCGAGTTGCCCTCATCCGGGGTCTCAAAGTTTCGAATCCGACGAATAAATTCCGGTGTATTCAACCTGCGCTCCAGTAAGTAAGTAATATAAGCTTGCATGGTATTTTCAATTTCGCGCTGAACTTCTTCACTCACCCGAGGTGTCATTGCTGTTTCGAAATCACTTCTTTGATAGTGGCGCAATAGTTTGAGCGCAGGCAGCGATATCTGCCGGGCCTCTCGTCTCGATCGACCACACTTGGGGCAAAGCACCCCACCCTCATGAGAAGAGAAATATTGGCTTTGCGGTTGAATCTCTGCGCCGCAACCCACACAGTTCGACAATTCTGGGCGGT
Organism: Anaerolineales bacterium; assembly: GCA_023144145.1. Taxonomy (GTDB): domain Bacteria; phylum Chloroflexota; class Anaerolineae; order Anaerolineales; family E44-bin32; genus JAGLGG01. Next base: position 7,435 of record JAGLGG010000222.1, read on the forward strand.
AGCCGAGTAATTCAAGCAAGCGCAATTCAAAATATAGGATGATGCCTGAGGCTCCAAAGGAGCCGGTCGAAAGTCGATTCAGAGAGTTTAAGAGTAAATTATATAACGCTAGGTTCCCCTGCCCTTCCTCTACTGTGAAGCGATCAAGCAATTCAATCAGGTAGGAAGCATGACCAAGTTTCATCAAATCAGAACGGATATCAGGGAATGTTTCGATGGCCTCTGCTTGGGTGATGAGATCTAGATTTCTTCCTTTCGCCATCATCAATGCAACTCGCGTGAAAGGCTCCAAATGACCAGCTTTGCGCGAGCGAGGTTTCCGAACGCCTTTCGCAACCAGCCGTAGTTTTCCAAGATTTCTGGTGTAAATGGTGGTAAGCCGGTCAGCTTCACCCAAATCTTGCCGTCTGAGGACCACGCCCTCCGCTTTGTAGACCCGCTCCCTTTTGGGCATAGGGGGATTATACCAGTGGGATGAATTGGGATGTAATCTAGAGGGAGAATCTTGTGGGGAAGTCGATTTGTCAATTGGTCGATATGGGACTGCCTCTGTTTGAGCACGATTGAAAAATAAAATCATGTGCTCAGAATTGTACTCCTAAGCAAATTGACCAGTTGACTAATTGACAAATCGACAGAGAAAGAAAATCCCTGCCGCTGAGTACCTATCAATCCAATCCCAAATCCTGCGATCCAAAGGAATGCGGATGAAAATCACGGAGGCTTATTTCCAAGACCACCTCCCCTTTTGCATTGACCATTAGAAGCAAAGCATCTTCGCCAAATTCGGAGAGAACCTGACGACAGGCTCCACAGGATGAAGCCCCACTATGGGTCACAACAGCAAGCGCAACAATTTTCCTCTCACCATTGGAGACGGCATTGAAGATTGCCGAACGCTCCGCGCATATACTGGTTGGATAGGCAGCGTTCTCTACATTAGCGCCCTCGTAAAAGGCTCCCGAGTCGGTTAACAATGCTGCGCCGACAGCATAATTAGAATAGGGTGCATATGCATTCTTGCGAACCTCCTGGGCAAGAGAAATAAGCTTGTTACGCTGCTCATCACTAAGTCTCATTCGAAACATTCTCCGAGTCTGTAGGCAGGTTCCTCATAGCACGGACTTTACGAATCCTTCTTCCTACTACCTGCTCCACAGTAAGCCGCAATCCGCCAGCATCCACTATTTCGCCGAGGTTCGGTACTCTTCCTAGTTGGCTGTATATGAATCCCCCGAGTGTTTCGCTTGATCCCTTGGGCAAATCAGAACCCGCCAGAATGTTTACATCATCCAAATCGATTCCCCCATTGAACACGAATTCGCCATCACGTAGTTGTTGGTATGAAGCCTCCTCAGCGATGTCATACTCATCCCTGATTTCGCCAACGATTTCCTCAACAATATCTTCGATCGTGACTACACCTGCTGTTCCCCCATATTCATCCACTACAACCGCCATGTGAACACGTTTTAACTGCATTTCCTCTAACAAATCGTCAAGTTTCATCCCCTCAGGGATGAAGTATGCATCGCGCATGAAATTAGATATTTGCTCAGCCTGGTGTCCATTTTTCCACACACTCAACAGATCCTTTATATATGCCAAGCCGATGATGTTATCAATAGAGTTGCGATACACTGGCGCGCGAGAAAAACCGGTTTGAAGAAGGGCGTCCAAGGCTTCTGAAATCTGTGTGTCCCCATCCAAACTTTGGATGTCAAGTCGTGGGATCATCACCTCTCTGGCAAGAGTGTCGCCTAATTTGAAGATGGAATAAATCATCGCCTTCTCATCTTCTTCAATCGCCCCTCCCTCTTCACTTGCATCAACCAGCGTCATAATCTCTTCCTCAGTCACAAGAGGCTGCTCTGTGCCAGGCTCCAGACCAAGAACTACAGCACCCATTTTTAAGACAAACCAGGTCAGGGGTTTCGTGATGATGGCCACAAATTTAGCCAGGTACGCGGTACGAACTGCCCAAGTATCCGGTGATCGGAGGGCTGCGCTCTCGGCGAAAAACTCGATTATTCCAATTAAAAGGCCAAACCCTAACAGCATTATGCTTAAAGCGAGAAAATCTAGAACTCCAGCTTTGATGAAAAAATCTGAAAATGATAGAGTCGCAAAACCAATTGTGAGTATCCTCAGAAATCCACGCATGATGCGCATCGAGAGGATCAGCGTGGTTGAATCATCAGCCACCTGCTCCGCCAACACCGCTCCAAATCGACCCCTTTCCTTTTGTCCCTGAAGACGTTTAGGATGAGAATTGACGAAAGCGCTGCTCGTCGCTGCAAGAAGTCCATCTAAGGCGAGTGAGACGAGCAAAAATATAAGCCCTGTCAGATTATTTATCACGTTTGTCCAACTTCCTTATCGCGCGCGCCGGCGCTCCAGCCACGAGAGTGTTCTCGGCCACATCTTTTGTTACGACAGATCCGGCTCCGGTACGCGACCCATTCCCCAATTTTACCGGAGCGACCAGCATCGTATCGCTACCGATAAATACGTTCTCACCAATAATCGTTTCGTGTTTGGATTCTCCATCAAAATTGCAGGTGACTGTTCCGGCGCCAATATTTGTGTTTTCGCCGATGGTTGTGTCGCCAACGTATGAAAAATGTCCCATCCGAACGCCAGGCCCAAGCTTGCTTGCTTTCACCTCACCAAAACTTCCCATATGCACACCTTTGCATAGATGCGCTCCAGGACGCAGGTGGGCGAACGGGCCAATATCAACTTCGTCTTCCAGCGTTGCATTTTTAACGACAGACATCAAGATTTTGCAGCGATCGCCAATTGACGAATCGATTATCAAACTATTGGGGCCAATAAAACAGTCTTCACCGATTTCAGAATCGCCTTGAATGTAGGTGTTCGGCATGATCGTGCTATCCACACCAATCGTCACACTCGCATCGAGATATGTCCCCTCTGGATCCAGGATGGATACTCCGGCAAGCATCCACCTTCGGTTAATCCTTCGCCGAGCAGCGTTTTGCGCTTCGGCCAGATGCTGGCGTGTGTTTATACCAATGATTTCATCATCCTGCTCCACCTCCACCCATCCAACACTCTCACCTGTTGAGACTGCTTCGCCAACCAAATCTGTGATGTAGTACTCGCCTTTTGGTGAGGGCGGCAATTCTGGAAGCTGAGACCATAACCATTCCGCGTGAAAGCAATACGCACCCACGTTTACTTCCTTCATCGCAAGTTGTTCCGGCGAGGCGTGTGCTTCTTCCATAATCTCACGAATAGATCCATCTGAAGCACGCATGACCCTACCAAACCCGCGTGTCTTAGATGGTTTTGCGGTCAGAATTGTGACAGGTCCTTTGTTCTTAGCTTGAACTTCGATCATCTTTCGGAGCGTGCCCGCCTGAAGCAAGGGCATATCCCCATTAATCACCAGGACCAACTCAGATGAGCCTTGAAGATCGCTGGCAGTCTGCATCAGGGCATGTGCTGTTCCCATTCTCTCTTTCTGGATCACGAAATGTACTCTATCTCCAACGAAAGCCTCAACTGCTGAATCGTCAGGGCCAATGACCATATGGGGTCTCTGATCAGTCGCTTCCAGAACTGCCTGGAGAACCCACCAGACCATAGGCATTCCACCTATGGAATGAAGCATCTTTGGTTTTGACGATTTCATTCGTGTGCCTAAGCCAGCTGCCAAAATCACTGATTTACAGTTCATCAATCACTCCAATACAACATATATTAAAGCATGAGAAGCCCAAACTTCCCTAATAGCAATGGAAGACATTTTTTTCCGGGGGTTTTTTTTGGAGGTTCGTCTATTGACACAGAGGTTCAACTACCAAATCGATCTTAGGCTGGGGCGCCAGGATTCGAACCTAGATCAACGATTCCAAAGACCGCTGTGCTGCCATTACACCACGCCCCATTGTTCATCATACGGTCTCAACCATGGCGAAAATCTAAGCTAAGTCGAAACGATTACACTCACCGCCCAGCACTGATCAGAGTTTCACAATTGAGCGAGACGATTCGAATTGTAACACACGCACCTAAGCCCCTTCAAACCCATAATTATGAGAGGTTTAATCATCCTGGGGCGTTTTTTCCTCATCTTCTTCTTCCAAGAGACCAAGTTTCTGTGCTTGTTCATAGGTCAGATCTGCGGTATCGAGCTGCGGATGGATACCAGATTCGGAAATCGCCTCCTCCCAGAATTCATCCGCATCAACATCTTCGCTCTCCTGTACCACAGTTTCGATATCGAATTCTGATTCAGGTTCATCCACAAAATCAGGTGTATCCTCCCAAGATTCCTTACCTTCTCCAAATCGCGACGGCATTGCAGCTCCCATTAACGATAAGTAATCTAATAAATCACCCACCGCTCTCCGTCCGTAATGAACGACGGTACCCATCTGACCAGGTTCTTGCTTTCCCCGATAGATGATTATTAACCCGTAATATGCTCCGACATTCGTCAGGTAAATATCATGCGTATCCCCATCGAAATATTGGAAATTGGTGGGAAGAAGAGATTCCAGCAAAGCACTAACCTTAAGTCCTGCTCTGAAAGCCGTCATGAGTGCAGGCAGTGCAGTCTCCAAATTGAGGCCAATGCCTTGATCACTTCGAGCCAGGATTCGCCCCCGATCATCCAGGAGAAGAACAGCCTCTGCACCCAATTCGCTCTGCATCCGTGTAAGGCGATCGACCATGCGATGCATGAGATCATCGAAAACCTTGACCGGTGATTTCGAGCTTTCAGAAAGAGTTAATGCCCGCTCCACGGCTTCCAAGAAATAACTTGTTCGGATCGGTTTGAGCATAAAAGCTACAACACCCAATGAGTCCGCCAGGGATCTCGCATCTGGTGTTGGGTGTCCGGTGATCACGATCGATCTGGCATTCGGATTCATCTCGCGTGCTTTCTCAATCAGATCTAGCCCAGATATCCCGGGCAATTTCAGATCGGTCACAATTAGATCAATTGGGCCTCTCGTCAACTCAACCAAAGCCTCTTCTCCAGAGGGGACATCGATAACAATATATTCTCTGCCGGAGAATTCCAGGCTTGAGCGGAGCATTCGATTTACTTGTCTTTGATCGTCAACGAGTAAGATTCGCGATGCGCTCACAATTACAACCTAACTTCTGGTATTCATCGATCTTAAAAGTGCAGGGTCCAGTAAACACTCCCTATACTATAAACACCAAAATTATATTTCGTGTCGGTAATTGTCCCAACTCCCCCTAATTATCGCGCTATTCGACTCGCCAGCAAGCGGTAAAATGCTCGGGGGTAACCTCTTTAAGCTCGGGTTCTTGCGCGGAGCAGTGATCCATCACTACCGGGCATCTTGGGTGGAATCTACATCCTGAGGGAGGATTGAGAGGGCTGGGAACATCCCCTGGAAGAATGATGCGCTTCCTGCGGATTTTCGGATCGGGGATCGGAATGGCTGACATCAGAGCCTGAGTGTAGGGATGCAATGGGTTGGAGTATATTTCACCCCGAGGGGCAAGTTCAACAAACTTGCCTAAATACATCACTGCCACCCTGTCAGAGATGTGCTCTACAACGCTCATATTGTGTGCGATGAATAAGTAGGTTAAGTTAAACTCACTCTGCAGCGCTCTTAAAATATTGAGAACCTGAGATTGAATGGATACATCAAGTGCGGAAACAGGTTCATCCGCGACGATGAATTTCGGTCTTAATGCCAACGCTCGGGCGATGCCGATTCGTTGTCTTTGCCCACCCGAGAATTCGTGAGGATAACGCTTGGCATGATAGTCGTCCAAGCCCACTTTGCGGAGCATATCAACAGCAATATCAGCTTGCTCCTGGGCGTTACCGATGCCATGGATCCTAAGGCCTTCTGTGATCGATTTACCGATGGGCATGCGTGGATCCAATGAGGAAAATGGGTCCTGGAAAATGATTTGCATGTTGCGGCGCATCTCTTTACGTTCTTTGCCCCTTAAGCCAAAGACATCCGTCCCTTGAAAATGCACCGTTCCTGCAGTTGGCTCAATCAAGTAAAGCATTGTCCTGCCCAGTGTGGTCTTCCCACAACCCGACTCGCCTACCAGACCCATTGTCTCTCCCTCCTTTATTGAAAAGGTCACGCCATCAACGGCTCTTACCCAGGCCAATACACGATGAAAGACGCCTCCTTTTACTGGGAAGTACTTGACCAGGTTCTCAACCTCAATCAGCGTTCTTTTGCCATTGGCGCTTGATGCATGTTCGGTCATTTAAATCCTCGCGGTAACGTGATGAGCTAGGGAAAAGTGAACTCTGCTCACTCAACCTTCATTGGTGCTTGATGATCCCCATGATTGTGATACAACCAGCAGCGAACGGTATGACCGAGTTTGATCGCTTGGAGTTCAGGCTCAACCTCATTACAAATTTTTAATTCATGCTCCACTCGTGCTCGGCATCTGGGTGCAAATCGACAGCCTGGGGGGAGATTTATTAAGTTGGGTACCGATCCTGGAATAACCGCGAGGTGATCATTCACCCTTCCCAACACCGGCACTGAGGCCATCAATCCAATCGTATACGGGTGATGTGGCTCTGCAAAGAGTGCAGCCACATCTGTTTGTTCAACAATACGTCCCGCGTACATTACGGCGACACGATCCACCATTTCAGCGATTACACCAAGGTCATGCGTGATCACAATGATGGATGTTTCCATTTTCTCTTTCATATCACGTAGAAGATCGAGTATTTGTGCCTGGATGGTCACATCAAGCGCATTGGTAGGCTCATCAGCGATGAGCATATCCGGCACCATAGCAAGCGCCATTGCTATCATCACACGCTGAGCTTGGCCACCAGAAAGCTCGTGGGGATAGGCTTTTGCCTTGATCTCCGCATCGGCGATGCCCATCCGAGCCAACAAATCAACCGCTCTTTCCCACGACTCTTCCTTGTCCATGAATTTGTGCATCTGTAGGACTTCGGCCACCTGTCCACCGATCGTAAAAACCGGGTTCAGGCTGGATTGGGGCTGCTGGAATATCATCGAGATCCTGCTGCCGCGCATGTCCATCATGTCTTGCTCAGATAGATCGCGTATAGAATTACCATCAAAAATGATCTCCCCCTCAACTGTCTTTCCCGGTTTCTCGATCAGACGCATGATGGACAACGCGGTGACACTTTTCCCGCAGCCCGATTCCCCAACCAAGCCAAAAATCTCCCCACGTTTCACATCGAAGTCTACGCCATCAACTGCTTTGACCACGCCATCTTCTGTGAAGAAGTGTGTCTTCAAATCTCTCACCTTGAGCAGCGTATTTCCAATAATAGCGTCTGACCTCATCGTTGCCACAGATTTGCCTCCATCAATCTATTTTCTACAAAGGGTTAGTCGTAGAATCTTACATTCTGAAAAATCGCCTGCATCTAGGGCCAATTCTGGTCCCATTGCTCCGTCGGAGCTGTGGAGAAGAAGTAAAAGACTGTGCTATATTCTGTCCAAGTGGCCGCGATCACGTCTTTCATGGCGATAAATTCATCGGAAGCATCTCGCTCCAATTCTACTCTCAGTCCGGCATAAATTCATCCAAGATCAGTAGACCAAGGTAGAGTTTGGAATTGACGTCGAAGAATGCGATTTCTGAGGACAAAATGGGGTTTAGGATGTTCGCTTCCGTAAAAGTCGATTCGACCATGCTGCCGTTTGAAGGAATGGGTTCTGGGATGGGGGTAATGAGAACTTCGACTTGAAACTCAACTTCCTTCTCCACCGGGGCCTCAAGAGTTTCCACGATGGTTTCCGGCTTGCAGGCAGCTCGTATAAAACTAGCTATGATTAAAAGGCTCAACCCGGCCTACAATTATGAACGGGGGTTTATAATTCTCTCCTTTTAAATAACCAGCTTTCCAAAACGGACGAATGTCCGGCAAGAATTATGCACAGACGATCATTCGTTTTCCTGGGCTAAATGAAGGAGCAATTATCTTGAAATGGCGCCGATTATCACGCTCCTAAGGTCGTGTCGTCAATTTCTCCAAATTCAAATGATTAAACATGCGAGATCCATCTGAAGCGAATAGGAATCGAGGATTCTGCGTTTTGCCATGATAATAGTCAAGCTATTCGATTTTGAAAATGCATGTTCCGCTGAAAGTGAATAACTCATGGGCTGATCGGCGGGGCCGATGATGATATTCTCTACTACCCACCGAACGGATTTCAGTACCAATGGCCAAATATTCAAGCTGCTCGCCTTTTCCCTCTCCAGCGCGGCTGCGGCTCTGAGCAGCTTTGCTCTTTCCTTCTCCCGTGGAATACGATATTGCCTAATCCACGTTTTCAAGGTCATGCTTATGGTCCCGTCAAATGGATCAGTCCTTCGGAGATCAGGATACTTCATAAGCCACCTCTTTGCCCAGATCCTGATGCAACCCTAGCTTCTTCTTCAAAGTTTGCCGACCATAATGCAGCCTGGATTTAACAGTCCCAACAGGGATACTTAAAATTTCAGAAATTTCTTGAATGGATAGATCATTGATGTAATAGGAAACAATAACGACTCTTTGGGGCGTTGGTAGAGCAGCGACAGCCTGCTGAACAATTTGCCGTTCTTCATTTAATTGAACTGGCGACTCAGAAGAATTGCGTTTATCCCGCGACAACCAATCCGCCATATCTTGAACCGCTTTCCACCAACGCTTACGGCGCTTAATCCAGGTATAGGCTAAATTTGTTGTCACTCTATATAGCCAAGGTTCAAGGGGGCGGGAAGGATCGACCCGATCTGCAAATCGATACAATCGCAAAAAAGTGTCTTGCAGGAGGTCAGCCGCGGCGCTTTCATCACAGGTGACCGACAGCGCTGTTCGATAGACCATCTGACGGTGACGGTCAAATAAATCCCCAAGAGCTTCCAGGTCCCCTTCTTGAAGACGGATAATGAGCACACTGTCTTCTGAAGACTTCACAGAATTTTCAGCCTCTCTCTATTGTGGTTTACCATCATTTAATTACACTTAATCTGGTGAAAAGGTTCAACCGCATTCGGCAAAACCTTCATCACATTTCGGATAAAAATGGTTCACAGTTGATCCAATATTCGAGGGAAATGCGCCTCGAGCATCGAAATATACCCATGAGTTTATCAGAAACCCGGCAAATACCTCTATGATATTCGATACCATTTTTGATGAAAATTGTCTTATATCACTGGAGTGCGGTGAAATTTGCGAAGTACCTACGTGTCAATGGATTCTACTTTTT
>JAGLGG010000223.1 GCA_023144145.1 Anaerolineales bacterium
TAAATTTACCTGTGATGTCACCACCAATTATGATAATGTCGGCTTGGTAATGCTTAGGTGTTACCATGAATTTTTTCCAACATTTTTCAGATCCGTGAAGATCAGAAGTGTAGTAGATACGCATAGGAAGAATTCCTTGGTACTACAAGGTAATTTGAACCACTATTGCAACTATTTTGTTATCGGTGAAAAAATTCTACTGACAGAAGTTAGAAATTCTACCTGCGAAGCGATCCATCTTATTACAAGCCATACCAAGCCGTTGCCCCTCCATCTGCTACAACAACAGCTCCAGTCATATAGGATGATGCTTCAGAAACCAAAAACAATGCTACTTCAGCGATTTCTTCAGGATTGCCAAATCGCTTAAGCAAAATGGGCTCGGTCTGGATCTTCTCTAATTCTTCCGGATCCTCTGCGTCATCAAACATCTTGCGCAACATCGGTGTTTCAATCGGCCCAGGTGCCAAACTGTTCACGCGTATCCCATGTGGTGCGCAATCGATAGCCAAGGCACGGGTCATGTTGATCAGTCCACCCTTTGATGCGCAATAGGCGACCATTTCACTCGCACCCACCGTGCCTAATTCAGAGCTAGTAAACAGGATCGTGTTTCCTCCGGTCGCAATTAACGCTGGGATGCCATACTTGGCCAGATAGAAATTTCCTCCTAGATTGACATCGATACAACGACGCCAGGTCTCTATCGATGTGTCGGGAGCTGTGCTCATTGGAAGAATGCCGGAATTACCGTACAACACGTCAACACGGCTGTGTCGTGCGACTGTCTGCTCGATAAGATTTTCGACCTGCTCAGGTATCGAAACGTCAGTCTTAACAAAAAACGCTTCACCGTTTCCTTCTGTCTCTACTTCCTGGACTACCTCTGCCCCCGCACCTTCATTCCTGGCGCCTATAACTACCTTGGCTCCGTGCTGGCAAAATAGTTTGACAGCAGCTCGACCAATTCCGGAAGTTCCCCCGGTGAGGATGACGACTTTGTCCTGTAATCTTCCTGTGGTCATGAATTTTTATCTCCCTCTTACGGGAATATGTGGCGCCTAATCCGCGCTTTGATTTGCACGATCAACGATGAATGTCCTCGACATCACCAACATCTTGATACCATTTCACTCGTGTGCCAATTTTTGCTCGCAGTTTCCATTGCAAGGTCTTAGGTTCATCTTCCATGCTTAGCAGGAGACTATCCAATCTCGTTTTTACACTTTGCCGTGTCGAGTCGTCAATAACACCGTATCGGTCGGAATATTCCTTGACAAGGTCGAGATTCTTTTTCGCAGTGTAGAACAGGCCCCAATCATCACGCGTGAGTTTTAGAAGATAGCTAACATCGATTAACTCTCGTCCAGTAGATCCCAATTCGTGCTCCGCGAAGAGCGCGATCATGTCCTTTATATCTTTCTCGGAAATATCCTGGATCTGAAGCTTACTTAGTAACAGATCAACTAGGCAGATAGTGGGGCTGTCCAAGTCAAGCCTACCGCGAAAATCCAAATTATGTGACATGTTAAGTTGGTCAAGGAAAATTTCTGCCATGATTTCGTTTTCATGGTGATGGAAGATTAGTCTCTGGAGACCGTACTCCTGACTAAAAGCAACAGAAGGATCTATCTCGTAGCCCAAATCCGCGAACATATGTTCAGCTTGGGTACGTTCTCTTGAGTAACCTACGAAATCGATGTCATGGGTTGGCACCCGATTCAGAAGCTCGAGCAATTCAATATGTTCTTTGACGTGATCACGTATAGCGAGATGGCCCAATATTCGAAGTGTTACCCCGCGCTCAGCACCAATTTCTACAAGCTGTTTTCCTAGATCCAGGAGTTCGGGTGTATCCACAGAGAACTCTCCAGTGATGAAAATTTGGTCAGTGACTAATGGTACTCCCCGCTCGATGTAGCAACAATACTTGAATGCGATGAACCATGATAAAGCTCATGTAAAAGGGTTTAGCTTCCTTCGAAATAATTTAGAACTACTTGAGCTGCTAACTCTAAATGGTCTTTCAATAGTTGAACGGCTGTATCTTTCTCGCGATTGCGCAAGGCTTGGAGGATGAGTTGATGGTCAAAGACACCATCCGGTAGATCATCATAGAGCTGAGTTTGTACGGCCAGGTACATTCGCACCTGGATTGTGATGCTTTTGAGGACATTCCTCAAGAGGATATGGTCGGCGATCTCCCAGATTTGATAGTGAAATTGATAATCAAGCTCGCTCACTTCTCTTTGACTTTGCTCTTTGGCGGCTTCCAGCATGCTATCTACTGTCTTCTGTAGTCGATCAAAATCATTTTTCGTTCCGTTGTCGATGGCCAATCGCATCGCTTCTCCTTCCAGGATACATCGCAAAGAGTACAACTCTTGAATGTCTCTTAAGGAAGCTTGAACGACAAAGCTGCCACGACCTGGAAAACTCTCCAGAAGTCCCTCTG
>JAGLGG010000224.1 GCA_023144145.1 Anaerolineales bacterium
GGCGTGAAATACAGTTCGCTTCGTAGGACCTCCTCCACCATGGAGGAAGCGTTCATTTCACTCGTGAGACGGAGCGAAGGCTGATATGTCATTGCGTCATATCTGGGCAGTGGCTCTCAAGGAATTGCGCTACATTCAACGCGATCGCGCTACTCTCATACTGGTGATGCTTTCACCAACCTTCGTGCTTTTTATGCTTGCCTACGCTGTGACAGCAGATATTGAGCACGTTCCGATCGGCGTCCTCGACCTTGACCGGACCAGAACCTCACGAACCTTCATCCAGCAAGTAACCATTGGGGATGATTTAGACCTATTTGCTTATGCAAAGTCAATGCACGATCTCGAAGATTTATTACTGCGTGAAGATATTCGCGTGGCAGTGATCATCCCGCCCGGGTTTGAACAGGAATTACATGCAATGCGGGGGATGCCTTTACAGGTGATTGTGGATGGGACAGAGCCCCAAACTGGCGGGTTTGCTGTTAATCGCATCGGGTCACGAGCTGAGGTTTTTGCATTAGAACAACTCTCCAATGCATTGTTGGTTCAAGGGATCGAATCTGAAAGCCTCACCCCCCTCGATCTGAGTATCCGCTCCTGGTTTAATCCTAACCTTGAAGCACATGTAGACTTAATCCCAGGCATTCTCTCGATGGTTCTGGGGCTCCCGGGAATGTCTGTGGCATTAACTTTGGCGAGAGAGCGGGAGCATGGAACGCTTGAACAGTTGCTAGCCACACCCATTGGACGGACGGAGTTGTTGCTTGGAAAAATGGGCCCTTACATGATTGGTGGCCTTATCAATGCTTTACTCACAACTCTAGTTGCGATTATCTGGTTTGACGTTCCTTTCAATGGCAACTTCCACCTCTTCTTGGGTCTCTCCACGATCTTCTTCTTTGCGTTACTCAGTATGGGAATGATTATCGGGGTGTTCATTCGAACGCAAGCTGGCGCCATGGCGCTATCTTTTCTTGTTGTTTTTCTTCCTGGTTTCTTCTTAACTGGCATCTTCTTCCCGTTGGTTGCGATGCCAGGAATCGTTCGCATGGAAGCTATGGCTCTGCCCGGGTCACATTATGCTGTCATCACGCGAGGAATTTTTACCATAGGAGTAGGCATAGACATCCTTTGGCCAAATGCGGTCGCCATGTTCGTGTTGGGTTGTGTTTTTACAGGGATAGCAGCTCTGTTTTTCAAGAAGAAGTTGGCATGATTGGGAGAATCTGGGCTCTTATCGTAAAAGAATTCATCCACCTCCGAAGGGATTGGTGGCTGCCTGCGTTCATGCTCATCGGAGGCGTTTTCGAGCTGCTGCTAATTGGCTGGGCAACCTCCAGACCGATTACCAATATCCCTCTGATGGTTTTAGATCAAGATCAAACCGCAATTAGCCGGGAGATCCTTGAAGTGTTGGAAAATACGACCACATTTCAACTGTCCGAATGGACCCAGGATTTTAATACGATTGAAAATGCAATGGAGCATGGTGCAATAAATGCCGCCCTGATCATACCTCCAGGGTTTGAACGACAGTTCAATGCCTTGAGGGGTAAACCGAACCTGATGGTTTTATTGAATGGTTCGGAAAGTGTGGCGGCAACGGCTGCCCTCCGAGCTGTGGAGGGTGTTGGTCGCACGTTCAGTGAGCGAATGGTTGTGCAGCGGTTGAATTTTACGGAAGGGACCTTTGAATCCTTTGCTCCCAGCGTTCGTGTGTGGTTTAACGAATCTCTCAGTGAGGCCCTATACACCGTTCCCGCAGAATTGGGACTCATGTTGGAGTTCACGGTCTTGATATTTGCAGCCCTATCCTTCTCGCGCGAACGAGAATTAGGTACGCTGGAACAGCTTCTGGTTATGCCGTTCTCTTCTTTCGAGATCATTGTGGGTAAAGCTCTACCGGTTGTGATCATTGCATTTGCAGATTTCGTTTTGATGCTCTCGCTCATATCGCTTGCATTTGAGGTGCCAATTCGAGGGTCCCTTACCCTTCTGATGCTGATAGGGGTTGGGTATATTTTCGTTGAACTTGGGAAGGGGCTGGTGATATCCGTGAGTTCTCGAACACAACAGCAAGCATTTTTGATGGTAATAATGATTGGGATGGTCGATATTATGTTCACGGGCTATACGGTGCCAGTGGAATCGATGCCGAAAGCCCTTCAAGCATTTGCCAATATTATCCCAGCATATCACTGGTTGAAGATATTTAGAGGCATCACACTCAAGGGTGTTGGAGTTGAAGTTCTCTGGCCAAACATCTTGGCATTGGCATTACTGGGTCTGGTGATCGGTGGATTTTCCATTCGTTTTGTCCGAAGGGGATTGAGCTAGGAGGTCTCTTGACATCCACAAGTGAAATTGTCGTTGCGAAAGATCTGGTGAAACGGTTTGGAGATTTCACCGCGGTGGATGGAATTAATTTTACGGTCCGCCGGGGAGAAATATTCGGCTTCCTAGGGCCGAATGGATCAGGGAAGACTACGACGATTCGAATGATGTTGGGTTTGCTGAGGCCGACGGAAGGATCGGTAAGAACACTCGATGTGGATGTTTCCGAGGAGCCTGAGCAAATACGACCGAAAATTGGATACATGTCGCAGAAATTCAGCCTATACAACGACTTAACTGTGTCGGAAAATCTTCGCTTTTACGGACGTGTTTATGGCCTTCGAAATCGAGAATTACTCGAAGGGGTAAAGAAGGCCTCGAAAATGGCAGGTTTGGCCGGGCGTGAAGATGAACGCACGAGCGATCTTTCGGGGGGTTGGAGACAACGTCTAGCCCTTGCGGCTGCAATCATGCATGACCCTGAATTATTGGTTCTCGATGAGCCAACGGCTGGCGTGGACCCAGTGTCGAGGAGAGTATTTTGGGACTTGCTCTATGACTTGGTAGTGTTGGACACGACAGTTTTTGTTACCACGCACTACATGGAGGAAGCCGAACATTGCCAACGCCTGGCCTTTATTCAGAGTGGAAAGATTATTGCCGCGGGTACTCTGCACGAAATTAAAGAAAATGTGATGGAAGGCCAGGTGTTGGAGTTGTCCCCCGATGACCCCGATCGAGCTGTGTCAGTCCTGCGATCTGCCCGAGATACAGGTCGATTGCAAATTAAGGAAATCGCTCTTTATGGTGCATTGGTCCACGTGGTCGTGGATGATCCTGAGAAACAGTATGTAGAGATTGTCACAGAGTTGGGAAGAGCGGGAATTCATCCGGGGAGCAGTTCATATGTTGAACCTTCCCTGGAGGATGTGTTTATCTCCTGCATGCGTTAGAAACACAGGTTCTCAGAACGAGCATTGTCATGATAATGACATGGGAATAAAGAAAATTGAGGTCCAAATGAGAAGAGCAACGGTCATCACCCTCTTGATCATACTGATAATTCTTGTCATCGCAGGATTCTTTATCACCGATCCAGAGCTCGGTGATCAGATACTGGTTGACTTGGGCTTGAGCGAGCCGGTACAAGAAGGCTATGTGCTTTCCGGTCTGATTGAAGCTCAAGTGACTTATCTATCGAGTGAGAACGGGGGCCGGTTGGAGCAGGTTTTGACTGCAGAAGGGGATGCGGTCGAGCAAGGGGAGGATTTAATATTTCTCGATCAATCATTACTCGAGCCGGTTTATGACGCAGCTGTTGCGCGCCTTGATTTCGCCCAGGCGCAGTTGGAGATGGTTGAATCAGGGCCTCGTGATGTAGATTTGGATGTCGTGGAAGCTGGAGTACATCTGGCGGAGGCAGTAAAGCAAGCGGCATTTATCGCTTTGGAGGATGCTCGTGACTATGAACCATTTAGGCTGCGGGATGAGCAAATATCCATCGCACAAGCAGTTCTAGATCAAGCAGATGCAAACCTACTCATTGCCGAATCAACATTGGAGCGATTGCGAGTTGGAGCAACCGAGGCAGAAATTGATTCGGTCGAGGCATTGGTAGAGGCGTCTGAGGCAGAGGTCACCCGGTTCGAAGTGATGATCGACAAGCAAACGATCGTCGCTCCTTTGGACGCTGTCGTGCTTGACATATTCCTTTCGCCTGGTGAAGTCGCAATTCCTGGTCAACCGCTCCTTTCTCTCACGAACCTCAATGAACTTCAAGTCACTGTATATGTTCCAGAGTTTGATCTAAATTGGGTTTCCGTTGGTGAGCTTATAGAGGTCCGATTTAGCGCTTATCCGGATAAGCAGTACGCTGGAGTTGTTGTTCATATTTCTGATCGTGCGGAATTTACCCCTCGCAATGTTCAAACGCCTGATGAGAGGGTTATCCTCGTTTTCGCCGTAAAAATTCGAATTGCTAACCCTGGAGGTGACCTGAAACCTGGTTTGACGGTAGATGTCATTTTCGGGGGTGAATCATGAATCGAATCCGAGTCAGGTTCGGGGTAATAGTTCTTTTGCTGGTTACAGTTGTTTCGTGTAGCGATCAAACTAGAGAGGCAACCGGGACAATCAATGCAACGGGGTTTGTTGAAGGACGCTCCTTCACGGTGATTTCTTTGTACGGTGGTACTGTTGATGCAGTGCTTGTGGATCAAGGAGCCGAGGTCACAAAGGATCAAGAGTTATTGAGTTTGGATGATACAGCATTCGTGCAACTGCTCAATCAAGCTCAAGCAGGTGTGGATGCAGCACAGGCTGGCGGAAATGTTTTAATCGAGCAGCCGCAAGAACGAGATATCGATGAAGCCGAGGCGATGCTGGCAATTGCAGAAGCAGAGCTGGATGCAGCTGTCGCAGCAGTGGAGTTGTTGGAATCTATCTATTTGCCCATCGATCCTCCTGACAATGAACTACATGTGGCCGAATCCACGGTAGCCATAGCGGAGGCAGGTGTTGAACTTGCCAGAGCAAACTTAAACCAAGTTAAAGCTGGTCCACTGGAGGGTGAGATCAGGATGGCCGAGGCATCCCTTAGGGAAGGTAGAGCACACTTGAGGTTGGTGGAGCGACAGATGGAGGAGTTCTCACTATTAAGTCCAACAGAAGGGGTCGTTGCCGAAATCCTCGTACGAATGGGTGAAATCGTTGCACCGGGCGCGCCGGTAGCTCGAATTCTAGATCCCACCTACACCTCTGTGAAGGTATATGTACCAGAACAACAGGTAGCCTTGTTGAAAGTGGGGGATAGCGTCACAATCACAGCGGATGCCTATGCGGATGAAACCTTTGAAGGCTCACTGATTAGAATCTCTGACCAAGCCCAGTTCACACCCACCTTGGTGCTGACCGAGGAAGAGAGAGTGAAGTTGGTCTTCGAGGTTGAAATCCGTATTGACAGTGGAATCGGCAAGATCAAACCAGGGATGCCGGTTGATGTGGAGATTCAACTGTGAGGTCCTTAGAGATCATCATAATCATCATCGTGGGAATGAACTTACTCAAACCCATTGTGCGGCGATTAGTAGTCGGAAAGACGATTGAAATTGCAGCATTGATCGGAATGGGTTTCTTCGTTCTTCATCTCCTGTTGGAGGGCTATCGTTGGCAAATGCTGCCCGTTTACCTATTTCTTGTGATATCAGCCATTTCGTCTATTGTTAATTGGCGTAGGCAGGGTGAAGATCCAGATCGCTCCATTCTGAAAGCGGGTATGAGACTGCTGCTCTTTCTTCTGATCCTCGTCCCAATTGTCGTTTTTCCAGTCCCAAACTTACAGGAGCCAAGTGGTGAATATAGCGTGGGGACGACGATCCTTTACATGCAGGATTTTTCGAGAGAAGAGATCTACACAGAGGACCCCTCTGATACTCGAGAGCTCAACGTCCAGATTTGGTATCCCGCCACGCTCGATGAGGGAGGAGTCCTGTCACCATATTTAGCGAACCTTGAGCTCGCAGGACCAGCTTTCGCGGATTTCTTGGGTCTTCCTACATTCGTTTTGAATCACGTAAATTTGGTGAAAACTCACTCGATACTTGATGCGCCCCTTGCTTCAGCAGGATCCCCCTTTCCGGTGCTGATTTTTTCCCATGGATGGGGCGGAACGCGCAGCCAGAGCACCTTCCTTATGGAGGAACTTGCCAGTCATGGTTATGTGATCGCTGCGATTGATCACCCCTACGGCGCGCTAGTTACGGTGTACCCGGATGGCAGTGTGGTGCTTCGGAAGGAAGAGATTCTTGCACATCAATCGCAAGACCAGCTCAATGTTCAATCAGCAAAGGAGTTGCTTTCCACCTGGACGGGAGATGTGCGCTTTGTATTAGATCAACTTGAGACAATGAATGCTTCAAGCGAAGGGAATTTGTTTACAAATAGTTTGGACCTTGAGAAGGTGGGTTTCTTTGGGCATTCGACCGGCGGAGGAAATGCGGTTCAATCCTGTTGGGTAGATACCCGTTGCGACGCAGGTCTTGCAATGGACGCCTGGTTGGAGCCTGTTGCCGAGGAAGTGATTGAAGATTCTGTAAATCAACCTTTTATGTTCTTGTGGAGCGAGGATTGGGGATCAGATGAGAACAAAGCGCTCTTTAATGATGTTTATGATGGACTAGACGGGCTGGGATACAGCCTCGCCATCGCTGGCACGCGCCATTACGATTTCAGTGATCTTCCATTGTTATCTCCATTGAGCCCATGGTTGGGATTAAAGGGCCCGATCGATGGCCGCCGGGTAATGGAAATTATCAGCGCTTATTCGGTGGCGTTTTTTGATGAGCAGTTGAAGGACGAAAGTAGTGAATTGCTAGTGGGCGTATCAGACAAATTCACTGAGGTGGATTTCGAGATGAAAGAGCCTTGAGAAATACAATGTTCGACATTGAATAAGAACCTGTAGGGGTGAAGCATCCGCAACTTTTGTCAACTTGTTGATCTGTCAATGTGTAAATGGGGAAATCCTTCATGTCCCAGATAGGACAGTTTCCTTGGTTGAATTTCCAGGTAATTTACTTCCTAATCCCTGTTTCCTGTTCGACCCCATTGACCACTTTACGCATAACCCAATTGTGACTCAAGGGCGATTTTGCTTTTCATGAACGACCCACTCCCTCTAGCAATTTCCCTTCCATCCGAATCCAATATGTGTGATTCTGCAATGTAGAGGCGTGAGCTCTCTTGGATAACCTTGCCAGTAGCGAACATTTCACCTTTCGATATCGGACGCATGAAATAAAGGTTGAAGGTGACTGTGAGGACAAAAACATCCTCTACCAGAGAATTTACAGCGAAAAATGCAGCGTCATCGAGCAATTTGAAATAAAGTGCGCCATGAACTGCACCTGCAGCGTGGAAATATTCTGGTTGGATTTGAATTGAGACTTCTGCATTGCCCCTTTCTATGTTGATTTTTGGGACGAACATATTGTTGATTGGTGCGGCTAAGTACATTTTTTCTAATTTTCTGTAGTGTATGCTGGAGGTCATTGGCATCATCCTGATAGGTTTATGTAGATCGCATCAAAAGAGCAAGGAATTGTTTCGCGGCGAGTTGCATGTCGCGTGGTGAAATCCAAGGTTGTGGGCAAAGAAAGATCAAAGTTAGCTTAGCTCGATCCAAGCTTAAAGGCCAGCTTCTTTTAATATGCTTTCGATGTTTGAAAGGTTGAGGGGATGGTAGCGCGGCCGGTTGCTTTCAAATAAATCGCGTGCTCGATCGCGCGCCCAATCTGAATGAGCCATGGCCCTAAATAACCGATTTAGCAGGAAGCCTCGACCGATTCGCGCCACCAGGGTTCGAATTCTCGGCCAAACGTCTTCATAGCCGTTCTTTAGGGTGATGACATAAAAAAAGGTAAGGGTGGTGGGATTTTGTTCAGTTTTAAAGTCGAATAAGGCTTCAATGAACCTGCATTGCTCAATTGAAACTCGTTCCGGTAGCAACCGCAAGAAGAGCGTGATCTCGGCGGGTTTCCAG
>JAGLGG010000225.1 GCA_023144145.1 Anaerolineales bacterium
GCAGTAACAACGTTTGTGTATATGTCGGAATGAAGGGTGGGAGCAATTTGTGGGAAACCGGGCCCGAAAATCCACTCTTGGATATTCACCTGTTCTGCAATGTCGGGGATTTTTTCTTTGAGAAAGTCGATAAATGTTTCAGTCGAAATCGATTTGAATTGATAGTTTTCAATGTAGGCCTTTATGAATTCATCAAACCTCTCTCTACCGGCGGTTTCTTCAAGATGTGTAATGAATGCACTACCTTTGTGGTACGGGATCGTAGAGAATACTTCGTCGGGATCGATCCCCTGCATTGGAAAATTGAGTTTGGTGAGTTGTGATTCCATGCCGAAACGTTGCATATCTTCAAACATAAAACTCCGGCTCAGAGCTGCGCGAAACTGAGAATACTCTCTTCCTTCCAGTTCCTCCGTGATGCGGCTCTGCGCGTAGGTGGTCCAGCCCTCGTTCAGCCAAAAATCCTCCCAAGTTGCATTTGTGACTAAATTGCCTGTCCACGCGTGAGCGAGTTCATGTGTCACAATAATCGTTTCACTTCGATCGCCAATGATGAACATTGGATTGAGAAAGGTCAGGCGAGGGTTCTCCATGCCGCCGTAGGGGAAGGCAGGCGGCAGAATCAAGATATCGTAGCGATCCCAGACGTAGGGACCGAACAACCGCTCAGCAGTATTTAACATATCCTCTGTTTTTGCGAACTCCCATGCAGCCGTTTCAAGCAGCTCTGGCTCAGCATAAATCCCGCAACGTGATCCAATCGAGCGGAATTGAATATTGCCCGCGGCAATTGCAAATAAGTACGAAGGAATGGGTTGGGGCATATCAAAACGGAACTCGCTGGTGGCTTCATTGATTCGGCTGCCCACCAGAGCAGCACCCATGACCACGGCGAGTGGGTTTGGAATCTCAATTTCAGCTGAAAAGGTGAAACGAACGGAGGGCGTGTCTTGACATGGAAAAATGCTGCGTGCGTGGATGGATTGGCATTGACTATACAGAAAGGGGTATTCGCCACCTGAGGTCTGTTTGGGAGCTAGCCATTGGAGCGCACTTGCAGAAGGTGTGGTGTTGTATTCGATTGTGCAAGATGATGCTCCTTCGAAGTCCTTGATGTGCAATCGGCTTCCTTTGATAGGATCATGTTGATCGATCTCCCAATCAACCGACCTGCCCCCCATGTGAATACGTTTTATGTCCAATTGGCGAGTATCCAGGAATAGTGATCCTTGAATTGGGTTTTCGAAGCTGTATACCGCCTGGGCGTTGATCGTTCTACTTTCAAAGTTAACTTCCATACGGAAATCAATGTGTTGGATTCTCCCTTGATTCGTGTTTGAAAATGAATGAGGATCACTGTATTTCATTCTTAGTACCCCTTTTTTTACAGGTTTAGATCGTATGATTTGATTGGCGTAGGTTCGTTAGCAAGCATGAAGATATCTTTGATTGTGATGACTTGGCCCACAACTAGGTGGAGAATATTAACCTCAATTGTTGGTTGAGTTGACAGTTGGGGCGTTTCTTGTGCTTCAGGCGTTGTCGTAATTGATGCTTCGGACGTGTGATCTGGCTGAGAATCTGTCAAAGGGATACTGTTTGCATCAGGGCTAGTAGCGGGCACAAGCTCTGAGCTGGGTGAGGATTCCTGCAGGGTACATCCTGTGATGAGCAACATAATGATGAAAAGTAATAAATAATTCCGTCTCATCAAGATCCTTTCGGCATTGACAAGCATAACTGAGAATAGGTGTGAGAGCAATTCAACCATAAGCGCACCCTTACGAAGGTTTTATCTGTGCACCATGCTTCAACTATGAAACCTTCGCAAGGGCTAGGCTGCTGCATAGGATCGAATTAACTCTTGACAACCGG
Organism: Anaerolineales bacterium; assembly: GCA_023144145.1. Taxonomy (GTDB): domain Bacteria; phylum Chloroflexota; class Anaerolineae; order Anaerolineales; family E44-bin32; genus JAGLGG01. The sequence continues at coordinate 1,876 of JAGLGG010000225.1, forward strand.
TATTAATTGTAATAACATTCAACTAAACAATATTGAATTCAATATAGATTATTGAAAGGATGAGGCATTGACCAGACATAAGAGGCGCAGAAGGTTTTGGCAGGAGTGGGCTGATGCAAAACATTCCTTCGATGGAAGCGAAGGAGGAACAGATTTTGAACATCGGCATGCTTGGATGCAGCACTTCGAAGCCTTCATGGGTGTGGACCCTGAAAAACATTGGCTCTTTCGGGGGCGAAGGTTCAAACCATGGTTTTCAAGACGATGGCGCTCTCCAGGGTTGTTTAACCCCTTTGTCGCAGTGATCATGAGCCGTGGCGGGGGTTTACTTTCGCTGTATGTTCTCCACTTGCTGTCTCAAAAGCCGCGTTATGGCAACGACATCATGCGTGAGATCGAAACGCGCACGCGAAAGCGTTGGGGATCGAATCCTGGTGCAATTTACCCTCTTCTGACTGAATTGGAAAAGAGCGGCATGGTGAAGGGGACTTGGGAAGATCCCGACAAGCGAACCCGAAGGATTTACAATATTACGCCTGACGGAAAAGATGAGTTGGTGCGAATAAAGGAAGTTATGCGACCGAAATTGGAAGAGGCAATAAGTGTGTTACGTGAGTTATCAGACGACCTTCAATTTGATGAAGAGTAGTTTGATGGTTGAACTGGTAGTTTTTTCAGTGTACACAAGGTTGAATACTATCTAGAAAAAGGAGGTGAGAAAATGGAAAAAGTTATCCGAGAATTCAGAGTGATCGAAACCGATGATGGGTATCGGATCGAGATCAAAGGCGATAAAGAGAAGTTGAAAGCCTTTATGCATGGTTTTGGCGGCAAGAAACATTCGCGCCGACATCGTAGACGGAGATGGGGAGGACCCTTTGGGTTTGGCCCCATGGCCTGGATGAGAGCGATGCATCATGGCAGTCCTTGGGATTTCGAACCTGAAGAAGAGGACGAAGAAACGGTGGAAGAATAGTTTTAGTAGGGCAGGGTTCCTATCCTGCCCTTATCATCAATGCAATAAGAGTAAAGGGGCGATCAAGTCGATTTCTGGCTAGCGTCGCCCCTACGCATTTCGATAGCACATTTTTTAAATGGCTTTTTCATTTTCGTAAGGGCGACTGGTGTTGTGCTTGAGCATGCGTTGCTCCATTAGGCCACAGCATGCTGTGGCCCTACGAAAGGGAAGGATCGGCAGTAGGGGCGCAATTTATTGCGCCCGAATTTCGTGGAAAATGCTCGATCGAACAGCCACTTGTCCTCAAATATTTAAACTTATTAGTCGGATCATCTAATTCAATTGGCAAATGAGGACATATTGTAGTTTTCTTGGTCTACACCAATGTGCTACCATCATACCAATGCTCGATAAAACCATCCCAGGCCGGACAATTAATATTCCACCCCGTTCGGAAATTATCAAATCGATCAAGGAAGGCGGAGATCTTATCGCAGGTGTATTTCCGATTCACTACCCGCGTGAGTTGCTGCGAGCTTTCGGAATCCATCCGATCGAAATCTGGGGTCCTCCAAGGGTTGATCCCAGCGCGGGTGTATCTCACCTGCAGCCCTACGTTTGTTCCATTGTCAGGAACGCGCTGGCATTTCAACAATCCAGCGGATTGGATATCGTCGATCTGCTGTTGGTGCCACACGCATGTGATTCGCTCCAGGGGCTGGGCAGCGTCCTGCTTGATTTCATTCAACCACAGCAGCCAATTATCCCCTTTTACCTGCCGCGAGCTGATGGTGATGTGGCCAAAGAATACCTGATTGCTGAATTGAAGACCCTTTACATTCAGTTGAAAATTATTACCGGCAAGACCCCATCAGACGACGAGCTCCAAGACGCAATAGTCAAAGAAGAACGCTATGATGAAAAATTCTCCGAGCTTTATATCGCTCGAGAAGAACTGCCATTATCAACTGAGAGTTTTTATAAATTGGTGAGATCGCGCGAATACGTCCCGGGAGAGGATTTTGTTAATCTTTCAGATGGTGTATTGGACCAGAGGACGGACGCTGAAAATTCATATACTGGGATCATCCTCTCCGGCATCGTTCCGGAACCGATGGATTTATTTACTGCCGTTGAAGACTTTGGGGGCAGAGTGGTCGCGGATGATTTGGCATGTTGCGGGAGAAGGCGCTATTCTGCCGGAAGAAGCCAAGATCCTTTTGAGCGGATGGCGGAACGGCTCCTCAGCGGTCCACCGGATTGGAACAGAGGCAATTCGATCGGACAGCGTCTTGACTACCTGGTTGAGATGATTGATCGAAAGAAAGCCAAAGGGATATTGTTTTATACCGTAAAGTTTTGTGAGCCCGAATTATTTGATACTCCCATCCTCAGAAAGGCGCTTCAATCAAAAGGAGTTCCTTCCCTCATACTCGAGTTTGATATCAATGATCCACTCACCAATCAGGCGCTGACCAGGATTGAAGCCTTTATGGAGATGATCGCATGAGGGTTCTGCGTTATCTGATTTACCTCTGGAATGCGAAAGTGTTCGGCCCTTTTCTTATTCGATTGAATTTATGGCTCAATGCCAGAAGAGAAAAAGGAAAATCGCGCTGGAATCAGGAAATTCTGTCTCCTCCCTTGAAGATTTCATATCGAAACAAAGAACTCGTCGCCATGCACTGGCTTGAAGGGCGCTATGCTAATCTTGGAAAGAAAGTTGTTTGGATTACCTCTGGAGCGCCGGTTGAGTTGTTCAAAGCGTTGGATTTTTTTGTGCTCTACCCAGAAAATCATGCCGCCATTTGCGGGACAGCCAGAGTGGCGGTGGATATTTGTTCCGAAGCTGAATCTGCGGGTTACTCCCGCGATATCTGCTCGTATGCCAGGACAGACTTCGGGTCCATGTTGTCCGGAAAAACACCTGTTGGAAAGCTCCCCAAGCCTGACTTGCTCGTCACGTGCACGAACATATGCCAGACGGTGCTCTCATGGTACAGGGTTCTTGCTCACCATTTCGATGTTCCCCTTATCATCATCGACACTCCTTTTGTTTATCATCGCCAAGCTGCCGATCACGCGATTGAATACGTGGTCAAGCAGTTGGAGGATGCAATTCCTGTCGCAGAAAAAGTTGCGGGAAAGGCTTTGGAACAATCGAGGTTAGAAGAGGTGGCACGACTTAGTAAGCAGGCGACAGAATTATGGATGGAAATTATGAAACGGAACACTCATTGTCCTGCGCCGATTTCCGTATTCGATCAGTTCATCCAGATGGCACCAATTGTAGAGATGCGTGGGGATGCTATCACAGTAGATTTCTATGCTGCCATGCTTCAGGAGGTTGATGATAGGATAGCCAGGGGAATTGGAGCAGTAGTGGAGGAGCGCAAGCGACTGCTCTGGGATAATCTACCGATTTGGTATCGATTGCGCTACCTTGCTGAATTGTTGGGCCAGCATGGCATAGCCATCGTTGCGTCAACTTACACCAACGCATGGGGCGAATTAGCGCACTTAATTGACCCATCTAAGGGGCTACGTTCAATGGCGCTCTCATATACTTATGCGATTTTAAATCGTGGAACAGGACACAAGCTTGAAACGATGACTAGGATGATCCATGAGTTTCAGTTGGACGGAGTGATTCTCCATTCTGATCGGTCGTGTAAGCCTTATTCGATCGGGCAAATGGACCAACGCGATAGGCTTATTCGAGAACACAATACCCCCGCGCTCCTTCTTGAAGCTGACCATAATGATTCCAGAGCGTATGCCGAAGAGCAGGTTGCGAATCGATTGGCAGCTTTTATTGAGATGCTTGAATAATGGACGATATATCTGCACTCGGCATTGACGTAGGCTCAACAACTTCAAAGATTGTTGGAATAAGTGCCACAGGCAAGATGGTTTGGCATAAGTTAGAACCGGCAGACCCTCGGGTGGAAAGCCAAGTTGAACGCTTTCTCAATCTGGCGAGGGATATCGCGCCGGGAGATAGCACTCCATTGGTTGCTACAGGATACGGACGTAAGCTCGTCTCACAAGCGACGCGCCAGGTTACTGAGATCACATGTCATGCAAGAGGAGTCTTTCAGTCTCTTCGGCATGGAGGTACGCTCGTGGATATCGGAGGGCAGGACAGCAAGGTTATTAGCATAGGCATTAAAGGCGAGGTGCTCGACTTTGCCATGAACGATAAGTGCGCTGCCGGGACCGGAAGGTTTTTAGAAAATACTGCTGCCAGGCTGAGTGTCCCTCTGGAAAATTTGGGTGCGGTCACCCTTGCCGCAGATACAGAAGTATCAATCTCAAGTACCTGCACTGTCTTTGCTGAGTCGGAGGTTGTTTCATTATTGGCGCATGGGGTTGAATTGGAGCCGATTCTTAAAGGCTTACACCGCTCGTTGATAAAGAGAATCGTAGCAATGGTTCGAACTGTTGGTATGCACCCACCATTGATGCTTTCAGGTGGTGTGGTTCGGAACCGGGCAATCCCTCAAATGCTGGAAGAGGAAACAGGCCAGAATGTCATTATCCCTGATTTCCCTCAATTAATGGGAGCCTATGGTGCTGCGCTGATCGCGATTGGGCTTGAGTAGTTAACAACGTAGGCCGGGTTTCTATACCCGCTCGTGATTTCAAATAACCTCCCGGAGGCTTCAAGCCTCCGGGAGGTTAA
>JAGLGG010000226.1 GCA_023144145.1 Anaerolineales bacterium
TCCTCTTCGAGCAGAACGCGGCGCAAGACCTTGCCGACCAGAGTTTTGGGAAGCTCCTCACGGAACTCGACATACTTGGGAACCTTGTATGGTGCAAGGTTTTCCTTACAAAATTCGATGAATTCCTCTTCGGTTCCGGTTTCCCCATCCTTGAGAACGATGTAAATCTTCACCCGCTCCCCTTTATCTGGAATAGGAACGCCAACCGCCGCGGCCTCTAGTACCTTGGGATGCTCAAAAAGAACATCTTCGATCTCTCTAGGATAGATGTTGTAACCACCCGCACCAAGAATCATATCTTTCTTACGGTCAACGATCTGGAAATATCCGTCTTTGTCCATTACGGACATATCACCGGTATGCAACCAGGGGTCTCCACCTTCGGGACCCACTCGAAGCGTATTGGCCGTTTCCGTGGGCAAATTCCAATATCCTCTCATAACCTGGGGCCCGCGGATGCATAACTCGCCTACTTCTCCAACTCCAAGGATCTTCTCACCCGATTCAGGATCGACAATTTTTACTTCCGTGTCAGGATAAGGAAGACCGATGGTGCCGAGGCGGCTATCACCAAACACAGGATTTGTGTGGGTTACTGGTGAGGCCTCGCTAAGACCATAGCCCTCGACAAGTCTGGCCCCTGTGATCTCTTGGAACCGTTGTTGTACTTCAACGGGCAGTGGCGCCGCACCGCTATTACATGCCCGAAGTGAGGTTAGATCGTATTTATCGACATCAGGATGGTTGTTAATTGACACATAGAGTGCTGGAACGCCAGGATAAAAATCGGGTCTATGTGTTGTGATCGTTTTCAGCACATCATCCAAATCTCTTGGATCAGGCACGAGGATAGATGTTCCACCCGTAATAGCTCCAACATTCATGCAGCATGTCATTGCATAACTGTGATACAGAGGCAGGGAGGTAAGCATCGTGTTTTGTTCATCCAACGCATTTACCCAAACCACGACCTGATAGGCATTCACAAAAATGTTTTTATGCGTGAGCTGTGCACCTTTTGAGACGCCCGTCGTTCCGCCAGTATACATAAGGACCGCTAAGTCATCCCAGGTCACTTCTACAGGTTCGGGTTTCTGCGGTGCTCCCGCAATCAGATCAGAAAACCAAAAGGTATTATCGTCGCCAGAAATATCAACAACATGACCGCCCTTTTTCTCCCTCAACAGAGTAAAAAGTAGTCGAAGGAAGGGCGGAAAGTAGGTTTTGACCTTAGCGACAATTACGCGACGAAGTTTAGTATCGTTTCGAATTTGCTTGATGGTTGGGTAAAAGGCGCTCAGAGTGATGATGGTTTCCGCCCCAGAGTCACTCAACTGGTGCTTCATCTCTCGAGCGGTGTAGACAGGGTTACAAGGGACTACAATTCCGCCGATTTTGAGGATGGCGTAGTATGTAATCACAAATTGAGGCATATTTGGTAGGTGTATCGCCACGCGGTCGCCCTTTTTCACGCCCAATTTTTGTAAAGCTGCCGCGAATCGATTTATTGCTTCTAGTTGCTCTCCATAAGTTATTTTCCTGTTTTTGTATATAGTGGCGGTGAGGTCGGAAAATTGTTGAGTAGTTTCCTCCATCGCTTCAATCAAAGTTTTTTGAGGATATTCGATGTGTTCAGGAACATGTGGCTCATAGAATTCAAGCCAAGGTTTATCCTTGTTCATGGCGTCTCTCCTTAGGAGGTTACGAATCGGGCGATCACAGCGAAATAGATGCTAAGAGAATAAACGAGCCGTATTCTAGACTGGCAATGCCTAAACACCGGCCCTCTCTTCTTGTGGTTGGAAAGTAGATATGGTCTTAGCACAGGTTGATAATTCCCAGTTCTTGCTTGAACTATCCCTGCTATGCAAGACTGCTTAGTTTGTATTGGGTCAGATGAGGTGCGGCGCTGCCACCCAAATAGGCATTAATAAACGCGTCATCAATAATGTACAACACATCAGGTCTACAAAGCAACTTTTTTAACAACACTTTTTGTAAAACTAGATCGATTACCTGTTCGGGCGTAACCTGGAGGTGTTGAATGCGGAGTTAGATCTTACTTGAGTAATTTCATCGCTGACAAATACGCCTTAAGCAAAAATAGGATGAAAAATTGGTGGTGTATAAAAATATCAAATTTTCTGTGGCGAATGTATTAACAAATCTCGAGATCTTCGGACTACGCTTGAACGGTGCAATATTCGATTGTGCGCAGTCGGATTGGGTTCAATATGAGGAGGTTAAATTAAAATTTGATCATCCCTTCTCAGATGCCTACATCAGTGAATTAAATCTTTCCTGAACAGTTGAGACAAAGCTATCGAAATCGCCTTTCTGAACTGTTTCCCTGGGTATTACAAAGCCTAGAAATGTCCCATAAAAAAAGAAGGCATGGTTCTGGGATATCACAATTCTTTCAATTGCAGGAAGCTTAGTTTTTGACCAGTGCAGCTCAGATCTTTCTGCGAGAACGTCATCCTCAAAATCCATCACTTTCCTGCCCAGAGAAATGACGTTCCTACTTTCTGCATAGAGTGCGACCTGTCTTCGATGGTAACTATTTTTTTGCATCAAAGGCCAAATGAATACCCAAACCATTGTAATAATTGCACCAAGGATGAAAGGGATGTAAGTATTTAAAATGAATGTCAACAGGGTGAAGAAAGCAATGATCGTAGATGCAGTTCCGAAGGTCTCCGTTCGGCTGCTTTTCCTCATGACTTCTGAGCTTCGCGCATAATATTCTCTTGAGGCCATCAAGTCTTCCGGCCTTACTGTGTATTCAATTTGCATGCAACCACCTCTAACAATTCGTCAATCCCCAACTCGACATAATGATCATGCCGATGAGAATGTCTCACCAGGTTATTAGATCACAAGCTTACCCATTTTCCACCTGGCGCACAACCAGAGTATTTAGCACTCCACCGGTTACTCGTTGAGTAATTCTATTTACACTTTGCCCATCTACGGTTTGATGGCCTTAGTTGCGATAAAGATGGGGATGTATTCTGAAAGTAGATCGTCCTCATCTTCAGATGATCTGTCCTCATAAAAACCAGCAATTAGAAAACCAACCTCAATCTGCCCCCCAATTTGATCATCCAGGGTGTGGCTGTATTCCAAAGGCGATTTTGCCTCAATATATTTTTCCATCTTTACCTGGGGTAGATTTTCCACATCCGAGTAGGGGATTGAATAAACTACACGGAGGATGCCTTCGCTTTCAGCTAATTCTTCGTCAAAAAGGTATGCTAGCGGATTTGTAAAACCCGACAACAGCGCTCCACCTGAGCGGAGCACCCTGAAAGCTTCAGCCCAAACTGGTCGCACATCAGGAACAAAGGTGTTGGAGACTGGGTGAACGATCAAATCGAATGTTTGGTCATCAAACATGTTTAAATCGGCCATATCCCCTTGAACAGTTTTGATCTCGAGTGAGTCTCTTTGAGCAACAAGCCTGTCCTGAGCGAGTTGGTTGGTTGAATAATCCAAAACAGTCACGTGCGCTCCAGCAGCCGCCATGATCGGTCCCTGTTGACCGCCACCAGATGCCAGGCAAAGGACATCTGTGTTCTCGAGGGGTGGAAACCATTCCTTAGGAATTGGGATGTTGTTCGTGAGAACAATCTCCCAATCTCCATTGCGGGCTGCTTCTATTTCTTCCGTGGAAACTGGGA
>JAGLGG010000227.1 GCA_023144145.1 Anaerolineales bacterium
GGAAACCGTCGGTACATGGTCCTACAACAGCCGAGTGGTGAGCTATCCTGATGAGGTCTTGGACCTAATCAGCCTCACCCCTCAGGAACAAAGACACCCGATGGAGTTGGCTGAGAGGATCATGGATCCTCATCTTCAGTATTGCGGAAACTGCCACAAAGTATGTGTAGGGGACCGCAAACGTAAGGATGCACTTTTTAGGCTTCATATCCAATCCGGTTTAGTTGATATCCCCAATGATCCGACCATGATCGCTCATCTCGAGGATGTCAACTCTGCTCTCCTTCCTTATGACATCAAAGCCACAGGATACGATTTGGAGAACGTGGACTTTAAGTGGGTCAAGGACTAACGTACAGGTACTCCGATCAGAGCCACTCAGAAAGGACAAAAAATGGGAGACACTGCATTAACAAACCAAATAAAATCCTTTGGTCTGGAAGCGGGATTGGACCTCATTGGCGTTTGTTCGGTTGAATCACTCCCCACCCTCGACTTGCTCGATCATCAAAAGAACATCGAGCAAATCATGCCGTCGGCCAAGAGCGTAATTGTCGGGGCAAGCCGCATGATACCCGCCGCAGTTGAAGCAAGCAGCCGCAACATCCGCTTTTCCCAATTCTCAACCATGGGGCTCTATCAGGAACTCAACCGGATTTCGTACCGTCTGTGCCGGTTCTTAGATGACAAAGGCTTTCGCTCCGTCGCAGTGCCCACTTTCCTTCCAATCGATATGCACAATAACTACGGCGTCGTTTCCGATGTGTCCTTGCGACATGCAGCCGTAGAGGCCGGTCTAGGCACGCTGGGAACCAATCGCCTGCTCCTTACCAGTGAATATGGTCCGCGTGTACGCCTTATGGCTGTCCTGACCAACGCTCCCCTTGAAGTGGATGCGAAAGCAGATGTTGAGTATTGTGATGGATGTGAACTGTGCGTCGAACACTGTCCCGCACATGCGATATCTACCGATGGGACGGTTGACATCCGGAAATGCTCTCGGGTGGTGTTGAGGTATGCACTTCCTGGTTTGGTGAGATTTGCTCGAAGTCTCACTGGCGCAAGCCGGAGCGAACTGAAGGATGCATTCCGGGGTGCTGAATTCGCCGAATATTGGCAAAATCTCAGTACTGGAATCTTCTACAGCTGTGCTGAATGTGTGAGCGTTTGTCCGGTGGGGAAAGCCTGAGCTAGTTCTGGGCTCTCAGGCAATCTGAACCCCTCCAAAAAACGAGTTGGAGTGTGATGGCATATTGAAAATCCAGCGAGAAGATTGGGCGCTCTTTCTCAACCAAGTATTTGTCGGTGTGGCCTTTGGCTTGTGGAGCTATATCCTCCCCATCCATGTTAAAAATCTGGGCGCAACACCATCGCAGGTTGGATTGGTATTAGCCAGTGCTGGATTGACGGTTACACTCACCCTCGTGCCGGCAGGATTGTTAGCCGACCGTTACAGCCGAAAACGGTTAACGATACTCTTCACCCTCATCCCCGTAATCCCTACACTATTACTCTCGCTAGTGAACACCTGGCAAATTACGATGTTGCTCCTTATCCCTGTTTGGCTTCAGGCACCCAACATAGCCGTTATCAACACTTATTTAGCCCATGCCAAGCCGAAGGAAGCTTTGGGACGAGTATTTGCATTACTCAATTTTGGATTCATAATCGGAGAGCTTCCCATGCGAACTCTTGGGGCCAGGATTGCGGAGCAGAATGGCATGGGAGTCGTTTTCCAGTTATCCGCTCTTGCCTTCATTATCGCAGCCATTCCACTCTTCTTTGTAAAAAGACAGCCCTCTGGCCCACCGAAAAACTGGTCGGGATATGGCCCATTGCTCAAAAACAGAACCTTCATCTCCATTTCCCTGCTGTCCATGATGGTTTTCTTTGCCTTGCGGGCTGGGCAAGCTTTGGTACCCAACTATGTGCAAGATGTTATCGGCCTCGGACTAAGTTCTATCGGTCAGTTAGGAACACTTACCGCATTGGGCGGAGCCATATTGAGTCTGCTCCTCGGAAGGCTAAGCAGTCGGAAAAGCGTGATCGGAGCACAATTTTTTGCCGTAATTGCTATGATTTTAATCCTTACTGCACCTGTTGGGTTCGGATTCTCATTCGGATTCTTCCTGCTTGGCAGCAATCTGGCCATATTTGCCCTTCTGGAGGCCTTTATGGGTAGCTCTGTGCCCACACATTATTCAGGACTGGCATTTGGCGTTCAAGGAACACTCATCGGTCTAGGAAATACGCTGGGAGCTTTGCTGGCGGGTGTACTTTATGGTCAGTCACCACGCTACCCACTCTTACTATCCATCGTGGGTTTATGCTTCATGATTATTTTCACCTTACGAATCCCTCGTCCTGCCGTTGAGGAAGTTGCGCTAAAGGATCCGCCGATTCCTTTGTGAGGGTCATTTGTTCGATGTTAAAACAACAGCTTTGGCTCCCGTGTTGCCTCACCCTTAACCTTTATATTTCATTGCGAGTGAGACTCATTGCTACGTTTCATGAATAATGAGCCGACGAGGAATCCCTTATGTGAAACGTTTGTAGTTCACTATCACTTTCAAATTGATTCCTAATAGGGATTCCTCGTCGCATTTATGCTCATAATCTGAAGCATTAATGCTCGCTCGGAATGACATCCGATGAGTCTGGCCCGAGCGTGGGAGCTCGGGCTGCTGAATATGCTGCTCCGGCTCCCACACCGTCGTGGAAGCCGGAGCGGACTGAAGGATGCATTCCGAGTTGCTGAATTCGCCGAATATTGGCAAAA
>JAGLGG010000228.1 GCA_023144145.1 Anaerolineales bacterium
TCGAAGAAACCCGCATATCCGTATGCGGCTCGTCGAATACGGTCTGCGAAGATGCGCAATTTGATCGCACCCTCCTCCAGATCATCAATTAACTGAATTTTTCCCGCAGAGATCAACTGTCTCTGAAGCTTCGACACTCTAGACCACTGCTCTTCATACCGGCTGGCTATTTGCTCTCGCAGCATCTTGTCCGCATCGCGCCGATTCCCTCTATCAACGTAACCTAAAAAACCTGATAAGGTATTTTTGATTTTTCCCAGGAGGTCCTTTCCTTCGGTAATCTTATCCAGTGGATCGCTCATGCCTCACTCCTTTATTATTTAATACCAAACCTATTCCCAATCTCTGTGAGTATTGTATTTTGCTCGGGAAAAACTGATCAAAATGCACCTCATCCAAAGGCGATAATCCAAATCGATTATATCGGTCTTAGAACCGCTGAGCAAACGGTAGACTGACCGTTCCCTGACGGCGTGCTCTCAGGATAAAAGTCATGACACACACGTTCAGGATCAAATCGATTGTACATCTTCCTTTGTGCGTGGAATTGGCGCAAGCTAGAAGGTATAATCAATAAAAAATTCCCGGGAGAGAAAGATGGATGAGTTTGCTGCCATCGAAAGAATTACCAAATCATTAGGCGATAGTATCAAGATCTCCGATGATATGAAAGTTTCCATTGAGAACCATTCTGATCTGCGTGCCAATATGGACAAATTGGTACGAATGGCAGTATTTGGAGATGCCAATACCAAACCAATCGCCCAATGGATTATTCGTGAGTGTGCCCTTGAATTGGGCATTTTCCCCGCATCCATACATGACTTTTACTTGGCTCGAGGGCGTAGAGAGGTACGCGACGATTTTACAGTTCCAGCAATTAACCTCAGATCCCTTCCCTTCTACGCCGCCAAGGCAGTTTATAAAGCAGCGAAGGATATTGATGCTAAGGCCATTATTTTTGAAATCGCTCGGTCAGAGATGGGATACACAGACCAAGCTCCGGCCGAATACGCTTCAAACATATTCGCCGCTGCGATCGCAGAGTCATACTCAGGACCAGTTTTCTTGCAAGGAGATCACTTCCAGGTGAGCGCCAAACGATATCAGGCCGATCCAGGAAGCGAGATTTCTACCATTCGCAATTTGTGTCGCGCCTCATTACGCGCGGGTTTCTACAATATTGACATCGACACCTCGACCCTGGTTGACTTATCCAAGGAAACAATCCCTGAACAGCAAGAGGTTAACTTTAGCTTGTGTGCTGATTTCGCCACTTTCATTCGAGCGATTGAGCCCGACGTCGTCAACACATCTTTAGGTGGCGAGATTGGAGAAGTGGGAGGGCAAAACAGCACTGAACCGGAACTCAGGGCTTTTATGGATGGATTTCAAAATCAATTCAAACTCACCGCATCAGGTGAAGAAGGGCTTTCTAAAATCAGCATCCAAACCGGAACCTCTCACGGTGGCGTGGTCCTGCCAGACGGTTCAATCGCTCAAGTTAGCGTAGATTTTGATACCCTCCAAAAATTGTCTGCTGTTGCAAAAGACTATGGCATGGGTGGTGCGGTACAGCATGGTGCTTCAACCCTGCCTGAGGAAGCATTCACACACTTTGTTGAGGCGAATGCCCTCGAAGTGCATCTCGCTACGAATTTCCAGAACATACTCTACGATCGAATTCCAGATGAACTGCGTGAAGAAATATACGCATATCTTAGAGAAAACCACGCTGACGAACGAAAACCCGACCAAACAGAGGAACAGTTCCACTACAAGACCCGCAAACGAGCACTCGGTCCGTTCAAAGCGCAACTGTGGGATATTTCAGCGGATCACAGGGAGAAAATCGAAGCTGCCTGGGAGGATCAATTCACATCGCTATTCGATCGATTAAACATAGGCGAGACCAGCGAAGAGGTGGAACGATTCACCGGCAGGCTGGATGTTCACGAACCGCTTTCATCCTATTTCAGAGAAGAACAGCCCGCTGAAGATACAAGCGATCTCGCTGATTAGGAATAGCTTATGTCGCTTTCAGGACAGCGATACCAACCGGATCGGTACTCGCTTATTCCGCGCACTTTGACCTTCCTGCTCCACGAGGACGAAATCCTGCTGATGAAGGTTGCCAAAGGTCGTGGCACCTGGTCAGGTCTCTACAATGGAGTCGGTGGTCATATTGAAAGAGGGGAAGAACCGTATACTGCAGCACTCCGTGAGATCTTGGAAGAGACAAATATTTCTCCCTCAGCTCTCACGCTTTGCGGAATTGTTCAGATAGACACCAATTCAAATCCTGGAATTGGCCTTTATGTTTTCATCGGCAGGGTAGACCATAAAGGCGATCTACCAAAGGGTCCGGAGGGGACGCCGGAATGGATAAAGATCAGTGATCTAGATACCCTTCCCCGGGTTGAAGACCTGCTGCAAATCATCCCAAAAACATTCGAAGCTGAGAGATCCCGCTCTGTCTTCTTTGCCAAATATTTGTATGATTCCCAAGATCGTCTCAATATCATTTTCACAGCAGGATAATCCCTGGGGATTAGATTGATGCGTTTCTCTCTATACGGCTGGCTAGGTCTGTTGATCATGCTTGCTTCCGAACTGCTGCTCTTAGTCGGCAATCAATTCGTCGCGACATGGTTCACTCCAATCATGTGGACTGGATACATACTGTTCGTTGATGCCATTGTGCTGCGTGTACGCGGCAGCTCGCGACTCAGCTCCAATCCACGCGAAATACCATTTCTACTGCTCATCTCGGTTGGGGTCTGGTTGTTATTTGAGGCATATAACCTTCACCTCAAAAATTGGCTGTATCTTGGATTACCTATCGAACCATTCCAGCGAGACATAGGCTTCTTTTGGTCATTTGCCACAATAATGCCGGGCGTTTTTGTCACCATCGATTTGGTCCAAATTACCCTCTTTAAGGGAAGAGTGAAACTCAATCGGAGCAATCGTAGAAATGAAGAAAGGCGCATGGGTATTCCACTCGTCACCCTTGGCCTCATCATGGTAATTCTCCCCATCCTTCTTCCTGGACAAATCGCAGCCTATCTTTTCGGCCTTATATGGCTGGGCTACATCTTTCTCTTTGAGCCATTAAACCAGCGACTTGGAGTTAGATCTTTGCTTGACGAATTGCGGAGAGGTGAGGCCAGAAATGTTGTCGTGATCCTGCTTGCTGGTCTGTTGTGTGGTTTCATATGGGAATCCTGGAATTTCCAGGCATTGAATGCATCCGGAGCATATTGGGTTTATACGATCCCGGAAGCGCTACAAATTTTTGGTTGGAAGTATGGGATGATGCCTGTTCTGGGATTGCTTGGCTTTGCTCCCTTTGCTTGGGAGCTTGTGGTAATGTACGAGTTTATTCGCAGGGTATTTGGTGGGGATAATAGAATGGGCTCACGAAGCCTCTTTCATTAGCCTGAGGCAAATGGGGAGTGGGCGTTTATTCAAATCATTCCCCCGGAAGCTCATAAAAAACCAGCAACGTATTTCCATATCGACGTTGGTCAAACTCAACCAAATGACCTAGATCCAATGGCTCATATTCCTCAGGGTGTATCTGGGCAATGACCCAAGCATCCGGATTCAGGCATCTTTGGGCACTGTCAACAGCTAAAACGGCCCTGCTCCACAATTCCTTATATTGCGGAGGAGCGATGTAGATGAAGTCAAAGGGTGGCTCGGTCAGGGTGAGGATGAAATCAAAAGCATCGCGGCGATAGACAACAGCTTTTTCAAATAACCCGGTATGTTCAAGATTGGCATGGATTGTATCGACTGCATTCTGCTGCAGATCTACAAAAACCGATTCGGCTGCCCCTCGACTTAGCGCTTCAATCCCTACGCTCCCCGTACCGCCAAAGAGATCCAGAAATCTGGTTTCAATTATGCTCGGTCCAATGATATTAAATAGCGACTCTTTCGCCCGGTCGGAGACGGGTCTC
Organism: Anaerolineales bacterium; assembly: GCA_023144145.1. Lineage (GTDB taxonomy): Bacteria > Chloroflexota > Anaerolineae > Anaerolineales > E44-bin32 > JAGLGG01. Next base: position 3,969 of record JAGLGG010000228.1, read on the forward strand.
GTCTTCCCACCAGGAACCATTAGAAGTCTGCGCCCTTTTGCCAAACCTGCGATTACTCTGGGACCTGCCACTGTTGCTACCTTCGAGTAACAACATCATGCCTAGTGTTCCATCCGACGTGATTCTTTAGACCGGATGATAAAGGATGGAACACTCGGCTTGATACTGTATGCTATATCTCAACTGCTTGCCGCACCGCAAGCAAGTTACCCTTTGGAGCGAGGATGGGAACAACGCATCCTGTCCCGAGTACGTGCCCTCGCCCTCCCTCAGTCATACTTAAGGCAT
>JAGLGG010000229.1 GCA_023144145.1 Anaerolineales bacterium
CTGGGCCCGGACGAGATCCCCACTTACGATGTGCACATTTCCGCCATCATCCGCCGCACCTGCATTTCCTGTCATCGTCCTGGCAAGAAGAACGGTGAGTACCTGATGCGAGATTACGATGAGATCATCAACAGTGGCGATAACGCGCCGAACTTAATCGCCGGTGATCTTACAAACAACCTGATCCTAATGATCCTGCGCGAGGAGATCGACGCTGGCGGAGCAATGCCCCCCACTAAGGAACTCAAGCCCGAGTGGGTCGACGCCTTTAAGCGTTGGGTCCTGGCCGGGATGCCGGAGACGGCGGAGGACCTCCCTGTGGAGGAGACAGCCGTGCCTGAGGCTGTGGAGGAACCCACGCAGGAAGTAGAGGCGACGCCGACGCCTGAGTGACAGTGAATACTTTTATTAACCTCCCAGAGGTTTAGGCGAACTGGGTTCTCCCGACCTCTGGGATGTTCTTTTAACCATTTAATCAAAATGTCCACATAAGACGTTTAGGATGTAAAGATATTAAGCCTTAACTCCCAGATACCTCAAACCAGGTTATCCACCACAAGGCTACCAAATATCAATTAAACAATTAATGTGATTGACAAGAATATAACTTATTGTTTCGAGTCATAATGAGGGCATTCGTGCTACTCTATCCCTATTTGAAATACTAGTGAATGAGATGAGCAAAATCTTCACACATAAAGAATTCATCTACGAGCTGAAGGAAACTCAAGGGTTTTACTTTTGCTTGATATATGTTGAGGGACAAAAGAAGTTACTTTACCAGACTAAGTATTTTGCTTCTGCTCAGGGAGCGAGATCAGCAGCCCTCGGTTTTATTGAACATTACGATACTTTCGAGAAAAACAAACAGAAAAAAAGCAGATCTCAACGCCCCAAGCAAAAACAAGGAAAGAGAAAGACGAAACGTTCAAAGCTGAAGGAAGTGAGGAGTGTAACTCCGATCCCGAAGCCTAAGGACGAAAAAAGCAGAACTCCAGGCCTGAAACCGAAGCAGGAAGAATTAAAAACTGAACAATCAAAGCTCAAGGGAGAGAGGGGCAGAACTCCGCCCTCGAAACCTAAGAAGGAGATAAGTAGAACTCCGCAATTGAAGGCTCAAGACTCCCACCAAAAACGGAGAGCAGGTATTTTTCCAGTGCTGCTATTAGTTGGTGGTTTTCTCTTGGTAATGACGCTAATTGTTTATGGTTATTCAGAATATCTTGAAAGCGAAGGTCGCCAGAATCAAGTGATGCCCATGATAACCGGGACGCCTTTACCAGGTGTCGGAATACCGCTGCCCGAACCGAGGGAGACAATTGTTCAACCTCAAGTATCTCAGTCCCAAACCCCTACACCAACAGTGACTCCGACATTAACAATTACAATTACGACAACAAGTACAATTTTTTCTACGCAGCCTCCAATAACCACGACTCATACCCCAAGACCGACTGATCCTCCGAGTCTTACAAACACCCCTACCCCGAGTACTTCTCCTAGTCCAACCAACACCGCAACTGCGACTGATCCTCCTATTCCAACAAACACCTTAACTCCCACTCCCACAATGTCGCCGACACCAACTCCAACACCCACAACGGTCACACCAACCGCGACAATAACTCCTTCGGCGACCCCTACTCCGACACCGTAAACATGATTACCGCGATATATGAACTTGTATTTCGTCAGAATGAGAAAAGTATCTCTAATTTTTTCTGAACCCACTTAGCCCCATAGGTTCTGAAACGGTACAGACTTCAGATTTTTAGATTCAGTTACCCCCAGGCGCGCCGAAAGGTAGTCGCAAAACACCACCGATACCCTCAAATGTGCGATCCCAGTCGCCACTGATTCCTCCAGAGAATCTTACTGGCGCCACCATTTGGAGCAGATAGCCCTGTTTTCCTTCACTGCAACGCCAATCCTCGACACGATCTCCCCTGAAATCTGTGCAAAAGAACGCTGAACCTCCCGAGTTTGACCATTGCCAATTGGCATTTCGTAATTGACGCATGTTCCCGAGCCAGATAGTCTCCGCATGACCAAATGGAAGTGTGTGGTCACATGGTGAATAAGTGTCTGCGCATATCTCTTCAGAAGTACTGATTAATTGAACTGATTGGAGTATGCTCGGATCACCAGACATGAAGTTCATCGGATTTGTTACAACTACTTGTACTGGCGTCGACCAGACATTTCCTACCTGACCACCAAAGTCCCAAATCTCAATACCATAATCACACACACTTGCGATTGACCGGCTTCTTCCGCCTTGTATCTGACCGGGGCAATTTCTATACAATTCTCCGGTATCGGCCAAATAATATACTTCTGTTAAATTACCCACAGCATCTTTTGACCAAAAGCCAACGTCGTGATAGCGATCCGTGAGACGCGAATCACTCCATGTTCCTTGGTGTACCCAAAATTGCATCTCCATGTCGGGGTTTACGAATAAGCGTTCTTGTGTGTCCCAACCAGTTCGCTGACCTCGGATGTGAGTAAAGACTTTATAGCCCTCATGTTGTCTAATCACATGGAGATCGCCAGCATGGTATGCTGGGAACCCAAAGTAAGGTAATGGAGCTTCAGGATGAGGGGGATCCCCATGCTCGTGAGCAAAACTGCAGAGCTGGCTCCCGGGAATGGAAGGCTCGAGTTTGACAGTTATCGGATGCCACGTCCGATAAGAATTTCCGTCTGGCCCGACAACAGCATATCTGTCGTGAACATGATCGGGGCAGTCTCCCAGAATCATTGGGTCAACCACAGGAAATGTATCTGTGTATATCCCTGGAAT
>JAGLGG010000023.1 GCA_023144145.1 Anaerolineales bacterium
CAAACCAGTGAGGAAGCTACCGAGAGTGCGGCTGAAATTACTCCAACATCAGCGCCCATCATCCCTCCCACAGTGACAGAACTCTCGATTCTCGATCGAATTCGGTTAGACCCAGTGGGAAATAGTTTGTCGATCCTTTTACTGTTAGGAATGCTGGCAGTCCTCGTGTCTGCCGCAGTCCAATTCTTAACCCCTGCTAAAAAGCAGGTAGAGCGGAAAACAACTTGGTTAATCCCGATATTATGCATAATCGGGATGGGGGTTGCCGGCTATCTAAGCTATGTTGAGACGAGCGGCGAGTTAGCAGTGTGTGGACCTGTCGGCGACTGCAACACGGTACAACAAAGCTCATACGCGAACCTGTTCGGGCTCATCCCCATAGGCGTATTGGGATTGGTCGGATATGTGTTAATTCTCGGATCATGGCTGATCTCCAATTTGAGATCAAATCCGTTATCTGCTTTGGCGGAGTTATCGCTCTTCAGTATGGCAACATTTGGACTACTTTTCTCTATCTACCTAACCTTCCTGGAGCCCTTTGTGATCGGGGCCACATGCGCTTGGTGTCTGAGTTCAGCCGTCATCATCACGCTAATATTTTGGCTTTCCAAGGACAATGGACGAAACGCCATCAACCAACTCAAACAGCTATAAAAGCCCTTACCGGGCAATCTTAATCATCACCCTCAACAACTGTGCCAAATGAGTTGTCCTGTTGGCGTTCCCACTTTTTAGGCTCTACCTTCTTAAAATCATTTTCTCATCAGGAACTTAATCATCGATGGTAAGATTCGATCTTTCGAGGTTAACGTTTGAATTTCTTTGGAGGTTGAAATCGAAGGTCCCATCTATACCCTAATTGCAGTTGGAATATACGGCGGTTTCCACAGCCTCACAGCAAGGTCTGAAGTGAAACGAGCGCTCGAAGACCGGTTGGGGGAAATCGCCGTTCGGGGATATCGCTTAAGTTACAACTTGATCAGTGTGGTCACTCTGCTCCCTGTACTTGCCATCCCGGCTTTGATCCCTGGGGATAAGCTCTATCAGCTATCCGGACCGTTATTGATTCTCGCCATTGCTGGGCAATCGATCGCCATTCTGATCCTGATCATTGGGCTCTCTCAATCAGACGCGCTTCATTTTCTTGGTCTCCGACAAGCATTGTCAAAGAATAGTAAAACTGAAACTGAATTGGTGATCAAGGGTCTTTATCGGTGGGTCCGACATCCACTCTATTCCGCTGGCCTGCTTTTTATTTGGTTATCCCCTGTCATGACGACCAGCTTGCTGGCATTGAATTTTGGATTGACAGCCTACATATACATTGGAAGCATCTTCGAAGAACGGCGTCTCGTGCGTGAGTTTGAGCAAATCTACGAGGTTTATCAGAAGGAAGTCCCCCGTCTTATTCCTCACCTCAAACATCTTCTCAAATCAAGGTAATCTGCTTTCTTTTATTATTACAATCGGCTAAATTTACTATCGCCGTGGTTTACTTAATACATATTCGAGGATGGAAATCTAATGGGAAATGAATACACACACATTCCAAACATCTCAGAGTTGGTTAAGGAGGTCCCTCCAGACGCCATCGTCAGTAGGACCTTCTATGAGGACGACCAGATGAAATCCATTCTCTTCGCTTTTGCGGCGGGCCAGGAGCTCTCTGAACACACCGCCGCAAAACCTGCGATAATACATTTTCTCTCAGGTGAGGCTGACCTAATATTGGGGGACGATTCAGCTATCGCCCAAGAAGGCACCTGGGTTCATATGCCACCCAACCTACCTCACAGCGTCATGGCGAAGACCCAAGTTATAATGCTGTTGATTTTATTAGGATAAAGGCAGCCAATCATCCTCCTTTAACCTTGCGAAGGTTTCATGAAATGACCAAACGAATTAATTAAAAACCTTCGCAAGGTTTAATTGCCTTGTAAGATTCATCCTCTCCACCCCATCAGTTAATTTGAATGGCCCTGCTGCTCTTCACGTGTCATCCGTGCTATATGCAATGCACCAAAAGCAGGCAATACGCGGACTTAGTAGAATCATAGATGCAAGAAGCCTTTCGAATAGGAATCCTTGGTGCACCATCATTCTTGCAGTACGATACACGCTTGCGGGGCCGCCAAGCTATGCGCAATTGAAACCACTGATTGACAAGATACTGGTCGATTAAATGAGGGAAATAAAATGAGTGAACTTGATAGCTTCCGCCACATGAAGGACGAATTTTTCAGAACCGATCATCACAGTCCTCTAACCGCGGATCAGAAACGAGCTTTTTCCGGTCTGAATTACTTTCCAGAGAATACGGACCTTGATTTACTCCTTGACGTGGAGCGATTCGAAGGTGAAGAACAGGTCCAAATTCAGACAACTACTGGAGATGTTCAGACCTACACACGTTTCGGAAAAATAAATTTTCAGATTGATGGAGAAGAGATTATTTTAACTATTTTTGCGAACGAAAATGGATACTTTCTTCCCTTTGCAGACTCTCTTGCTGGAGTAGAGACCTACGGTGCTGGGCGATACATTGAACCAGAGCGCGGTGCAAACGGGAGCTTTCATGTGAATTTCAATCTTGCCTACAACCCCTACTGCGCTTACAACGAACTGTACTCCTGCCCCATTACTCCCGCGGAGAACAGGATCAAAGCTCCAATTCGTGCTGGAGAAAAGGTTTTCGACGACGAACATTAAGGAGTTCGTAATCTTTAGGATGTTTTCTGCCCCACTTCTTTCTTCTGTGCTATGGTTGGAGGATTGGGACTTGTGCCTTAATCGATCCTCCAAACTCTATTGTGAAATCTCGATTTAGTTGAGGTCAGGCTCGGTCTAAACCTAGCAGCTCCCTCTGATGGCAAAAGCCGCATGTAATCCATGCTTTGTGTTATAAAGAATAGATATCTTTAGGATCCTTGTCTTCTATGACCATTGGTAGGATCTAAGAGATTGGTGGAAACCGGGTCAAGATTCTTGCAGATGATAGAGCCGCCCGCCTCTTTTCTAGATGGAAGAGCGAGGGCTTTCTTGTTCCCAAATAGTTACTACATGAATCGATCATAAGGTAAGTTGAGCGTTAGGCTCAGGAAATATTTTCAATGCTGAAAAAGATTTCAAATCAGAACATATATTGTGGCGATTACGATTGGCATGTCTGTCGTCATCATTTTTCTTTTGCCGACTATCATAATCCAGAGAACATGAAATTCGGTGTGCTTCGAGCGTTGAACGACGACATCATCCAGCCCTCCCATGGTTTCGGCCCCCATCCTCACGACAACATGGAAATCATTTCGTACTGTGTTCAAGGGCAGTTATCTCACCGCGACGATATGGGAAACGAGCAGACTACAGAACGGGGCGATGTGCAGTACCTATGCGCAGGTTCGGGCATAGAACATTCCGAAATGAATGGGAACTCCTCTGAAGACTTGCGATTTATTCAATTATGGATAATCCCGAATCAATCTGAACTAACTCCGCGTTACTCTTTCAGGAAATTTCCCGAGGAGCTGCGTCAAAATTCGTTCTTAAAAATTGTTTCTGGTACTGGGGATGAAAATTCGTTACTCATTAACCAGGATGCAGAAATTTATGTTTCCGAGATCAATAAAGGGAAATCAATTAGCCATTCTCAGCCCAGGAATCGTCAGAGTTATTTGCTTTGCATCGAAGGACCCATAGATATTGACGGAGTGAGACTTGAGCAGCACGAAGCCATTGAGATTTTCGGTGAAGTGGAATTTACAGTTAGGGCGGTGGAGAACGGACACTTATTAATGGTGGAAATGCCTGAAGCTACCGAAAAATGAGAAGATGAATTAGAAAGGTGAGTGGAAAATCGCCCGTAATTACCACCTTCTTAAAATTCGATGATATGTATTCAAACGAAATTGATACGTACAGTACTGAGCAGCCAAGTGCACAGTCAACTAGATCAGCTGCCATCTTTGAAATAAATGTTGGAGTGAGACTGTCAAACTTAACCTGGCCATCACAAGCCACGTAATTAACCTGTTTCCCTTTGCGTATCTTGTTCGGAGAACATAGCCATCTCGCTCGATTGTATCCAATATCCCCTCAAATCGAGCGCAATACCAATATCCTGCAATTTTACAGCGCAACACCTCAAGCTTGTCTAAATATTTCTTCCCTTCATAAAAATATTTTCTTGCCTTCTCAACCCTTTGTCGTACCCAATCCTTAAAATGCGGGCTATCTATATCTTCAGGGTCAAGGTTGAATTGTTCCAAATATTCGCGCGGTATGTTGACAAAACCGTTTGAAAGATCTTCACGCATATCTCGGAGCATGTGTGTGATATGTGCAGCGGTGGCGGCAAGATATTGATTGTCAGCGGTTGGGTACTGGTGTTCAGTGTGAATGAAATGTTGAATACAATCTGTGACTGCTTTTCCTAGCCTGTCCGAATACCAGCTCAATTCTTCTTGACTAATCAGTCGGTTCTTACGCTGTGCATCGAATTTGAGAATTGCCATGAAATTATCGATGTAGGATCGAAGTCTTGAATTGCCGCCTTGATTATGTTGAATTAGATCTGCAACGATATTCTCCTCTGGGCACAATTCACTCGGCCGAGTGCCTCCATACAATTGATCGACCAATTGGCTCTGCCGGTCTATGAATGTGATCCGCTCATCCTGCGACTGATCGAATTCATCAATGCAATCATCCACCCAGCGGAAATACGCATAAGCCCGATGGCAATCTTGCTCTAGGCCATTATCCACTATTAAACGTACGGTGTAATATGTCTGTTTACTGCTTACTCGAGTGATTTCTCGGGAGATCGCTGCGGTGTCATCCGTCATTACTTGTCCATTATGTCCCATTTTAAACAAAATTGTAAGTTCATTCAAATTGTGCCATTTCTTCACTCAGTGGGATTGTAATTTTTTTCTTTGGTAGCTTTCTAGTATATAAGAATCCTCGAGTGTGCGTTCAAAAGTTAATCGAGCTTATTCCGCAATAATGGTCGATGGTGGTTACTTGAAACACCATCGGCCAGCTTATCTGATTCATCAATTAACAGAAAAACCTCCCAGTGTAATTACCAACCGGGAGGGTTTCCAGCAAATCTACCTATTCAAAATTATCCTACTTCTTTCCCCGCTCTTCTTTCGCCAATTCTCTGAAATGAGCTCGTACGCAACTCCAATCACCGCTACACTTAGTAAGCTCAGCTGAAACTAGCGCAGGGCTCACACCATATTGATTTACAATTTTTTCCAGTGTTCGTTCATCTCCATCGCTGGAAGCATTTTCCACAGCTCGATTTCGTAAAACCGATCTAACACATGCCCATTTCCATTCGCATTCTCCATTGTATAGGGCCATTACTTCCTCTGGGGAAGCACCATATTTTTCGCCAAATTGATTCGCGATTCGCTGCTCGCGGTCGGTCATTCTCTCATCACGCTCGGTTAGCTGCTCCAAGCGACC
>JAGLGG010000230.1 GCA_023144145.1 Anaerolineales bacterium
GAAAGACCTGGGCTTGTACACGTCAGCGAAATGAGCACCGAGTACGTCTCTGATCCAAGTGAGGTTCTGAAGGTTGACGATGAGATTGATGTAGTTGTTCTGGATATTGATCGGAAAAAACGGCAGATACGGTTGAGCATTAGAGCTGCTGATGAGGTGGAAGAAATTCTGGATGACGAAGAAGAAGAGGAAGAACCTCCAACGGCAATGGAAATTGCGCTCCGCCAAGCCATGGATGATGAACCTTCTAGCAAGGATCAAGAAAGACCTGATCCAAGTGCGACAAAAAAATCTCAAGAAGAATTAGAAGATATTCTATCGAGAACATTGAAGCAAAGGGTAAAAACTTCATCAAGCGAATAAGTGTCCCGTAATTAAGAATCAAATTGTTAATCAAAATATCGCCGGAATGGGTTCGTTCCCTCCGGCGATTTGTAACATACTCCCATTGTTATGCAGAATGCTTAAACCAAATCAGATCGTGTCACGAAAAATAGTTTAAACGAGTCACTCACAAATTCGCTTCCAACCACAGATCGTCATCATCATCGTCGTCATCTGCAAGGGCTTCAACATCTTCTACTTCCCAGATCTTTTCAAGATCTTCTTCTTCCCAATCTTTGTCTATATTTATTTCATCCACTTGAGTATAGGTTAAACATCCTTCATCAGGGTCAATCTCCACAGCCGATGTTCCACAAAAGCCATCGTCAAGGAAGATGCAATCCAGATAACGGCAACGCACACGAGGCATTGGGTCCTCCTCTAATCAATATCAATTAAACTACGCCTGAGTCTAAACAACCCTGCTATTAATATCACAAAAATGGCAATTGCGGATACTACACAAAAGGGGCAAATTGCGCGTAGAACCGCGATTTCCAAATAAGTTAAATAACCTGAATACAATGTACCCGTTAGTGATAACCCAAAGATTCCTAATCTCATATTGACCTTTTGTTGTGGCCATCGCTGTTCTAGCACTAGCAGTATGAGAATGAGCAGGTATGCACCCGCACCCAATAGGGCAATGGGAATTCCTGCAATCTCCGAGTACTGGCTGTTATTTACGGCATCGCAGTCTCCGATGTTTGAGCATGCGGCCGTTTTATCGGCTATCTTTATCCATGCAAGGTATATCGAATCTACCAAGCCGACGATTGCTGCGATCAATGATATGAGCCAAAGATAACCCTCATTCGTTTTTGCAGTACCTTCAAACTTCATTATTATCACACTCCATCAAAAATTCAAAATCAAAGAAATTAACTTCACCTATCTAAAAGCCATGCCTCAACGACACTTTCCCGAGCAAGAGATTGTACACCCTCTGGGATGATGATCAAGGCATTCGCAAGGACTAGGCTTGATAGGGCGCCCGAATCCTGACTGCCAACCAAATTGGCGCGGTAGTTCCCCTCCACCCACTCTACCCTAGCTCGGAGGTAACTCTCCCTACCATCGGATTTGATTTCATGATCAAGAAGGGCGTGGATGCTTAGTTTTTTAGTATTTGAAACTCCCGAAAGCTTATCTAAAACCCGCCGAACAAAAATCTCAAAGGTCACCAGCGCAGAAACTGGATTCCCGGGTAAGCCAAGAACCGGTACTTCATCAAAGTACCCAAACAGAAGCGGCTTTCCAGGTCGAAGGTTTATGCGCCAAAACTCCAATACGCCTCGCTTCTCAATAACCGATCGAACAAAATCATAAGCACCCATGGAAACACCAGCTGATGAAACAATTAAGTCTGCGCCTGAGGAGACCGCATCCTCCATTTTCTCTTCAATGCTTTCCGACTCATCAGGTGCGATTCCCAGCCGAAGGGGAATTGCGTAAGCAGATTCAACCGCGGCCGCCAATGAGTATGCGTTAGAATCACGAATAAGCCCGGGTTGAAGGCTCTGAGACACATCTAGCAGTTCGTCACCCGTTGACAATAGTGCAACCTTTGGTCTGCCGTGCACCAAGGGGGTAGAAACACCCAAGGCAGCAAGCATACCAACATCTGGCGGCCATAAGCGATGGCCCTTATCCAACACTTGGTAACCATTTAAAACATCGTTTCCTGCCCTCCTAATATAGTCACCTTCTCGAACTTCCTCGAAGACCTTAATAATTGTTTCTAACTCTTGATTTACCAAGGCATTCGGATTATGTGTTTTCTCGACAGGAACAACACAATCAGCACCCGGCGGCAGCAGTGCCCCGGTCATAATCCTCATCGCAGATAGTTCTCTAAGTGGTTTTTCGACGACCATCCCGGCAGAAATATCGTCAATTACATTCAACTCAATAGGCGATTCACTACTCGCTCCGACCAAATCCCTTGCTCTAGCCGCATAACCATCCATGGAGGAATTATCAAACGGTGGTAGAGGGTGAGGTGCAATTACATCCTCAGCCAATACACGCCACATTGCATCCGACAAACTTATTTTTTCAGCAGGCAACGGCTTGAAATGAGACAACAATCTTTCGAGGGCTTCTGAAACTCCCAATAATTCTGTATGCACAGATTTCACCTAAGAATTGATTCGTCCAAATGCGGAAAAATTAACCTGGCCTTAGCCGCCTGGCCTCAAGAACATTGGGTAAGGCTTCTAATCGGTTTAAGACACGGCTCAGTTGGGATATATCCGTAACCCCCATCACCAAGTCGAAAGTCGCTAAGCTATTTTTGGTCGATACATTTACCGAAGTCATATTAATGCCTTCATTTGAAACCAAGGTGGAAACATCACGCATAAGACCGTCACGGTCATAAGCGCGTAACCGAACAGATACTGGATATGTGTGCACTGGCTGACCCCAAGATACCTGAACCAATCGTTCCTTATCTTTTATCCTGAGCACATTTGGGCAATCCTGACGATGGATCGTAGCACCTCTCCCGCGCGTAATATAACCAATGATTGGATCGCCGGGGACTGGCTTGCAGCATCGTCCCAGATTTGTAAGCAATCCCTTCAACCCCAGGATGCTCACTTCTTCTGTGGCAACGGGCTCGGCAAGTTTAGGATCAAGAAGCTCTTCAGGAAAACGGAATTCCTCTTCCTGCTCCTCGACAATTTGGCTGACGATTCGGGTAAGATGGAGATCCCCGCATCCAATCGCAGCCAAAAGGTCGTCAATAATTGAATATCCCATTTCACTTGAAATTTCGTCGTAGGAGAGTGAATCAATTCCCAACCTTCGGAGTTCTCTATCCAAAAGCAATTTTCCATGAGAAACATTTTGCTCTCGATCTTGACGCTTAAACCATTGACGAATCTTGCTCCTGGATCTCTGACTCTTAACCATTTCCAGGCTTGGGTTGAGCCAGTCTCTGCTGGGGCCGCCCCTTTTAGCGGTTAGGATTTCGACTGAATTCCCTGTTTCCAATTTGGTATCAAGAGGGACGAGCTTCCCATCAACCTTAGCACCACGACATCTCTCCCCTATCTCAGTATGGATGTGGTAAGCGAAATCAATTGGAGTTGAACCGGAAGGAAGGTCGATGATATCTCCCCGTGGAGTAAAAACATAAACGCGATCATCAAATACATCTGATT
>JAGLGG010000231.1 GCA_023144145.1 Anaerolineales bacterium
CTGCAATCAAGATGGCTCGAGAAGACGGGATTAAGGTGGGCCTTCTGCGACCGATTTCGCTCTATCCTTATCCTTATGATCGGGTGAGAGAAATGTCCGAACAGGTAAAGGCTATACTTGTTGTTGAAATGAACGCTGGCCAGATGCTTGAGGATGTTCGTCTGGCTGTCGAAGGCCGTATTCCTGTTGAATTCTATGGTCGAATGGGCGGTGTTATGCCTTTGCCAGATGAAATACTTGATGAACTAAAGAAACTAAATCAAATAACCTAGCAGCTCCATAGGAAGGGATTAAGTATCTGTGGAAAAGTCCGATTTTGTAGAAGTTAACGTATTCGCCAAACCTGAGTCACTCACTAACGTCCATACTCACTATTGCCCAGGTTGCACCCATGGTGTGGCTCACAGACTTATCGCTGAAGTGATCGATGAAATGGATATGCGAGGCGATACCCTGGGTGTCGCCCCAGTTGGCTGTTCAGTATTTGCCTATAACTACTTCAACATGGATTTTGCCGAAGCTGCGCATGGGCGCGCACCAGCGATGGCGACAGGATTGAAACGGGTCAACCCAGATAAGCTTGTTTTTACTTATCAAGGAGACGGTGATCTCGCCTCGATCGGTGCAGCAGAAATCCTGCATGTCGCAGGAAGAGGGGAAAATATAACCGTCATTTTTATTAATAATGCCATTTATGGGATGACCGGTGGGCAAATGGCACCAACGACTCTGCTTGGGCAGAAAACTACCTCAACGCCACTTGGTCGAGATATCGAGATGCATGGTTTTCCAATCCGCATGTGTGAAATTCTCTCTCAACTGGATGGCGCGTCCTACATCGTAAGAAGAAGCCTGCACGACGTTGCTCATGTCCGGCGAGCGAAAAAGGCTATTCGAATGGCGTTTGAGGCCCAAAAACAAGGGATTGGATTCTCGATGGTGGAGTTACTTTCAAGTTGCCCCACAAATTGGGGCATAAGTGCTGAAGAAGCCCTGGATTGGGTCAAAGATCAAATGGTGCCTGTTTACCCACTGGGTGACTATAAAGTGCACCCGGCGTTGCAGAAAACATAATCGGAGCTGTATAAGCTCAAATTATTTCACTAGAATTCAACACGACACGAGGAATTTAACCGCGATTAAGGGCTTAATGAACCCGGGAGATATTATGCAGGCGGAGATCATAATTTCGGGCTTTGGGGGTCAAGGTGTTCTATTTGCAGGACAATTACTGGCTTATTCAGCGTTGGATTCGAAAAAACAAGTTACGTGGTTTCCATCCTATGGTCCTGAGATGCGAGGGGGTACGGCGCATTGCACGGTGATAATAAGTGAAGAGGTCATCGGTTCGCCGGTGGTAAGAAACCCTAAAGCGGCGATCGTGATGAATTTGCCCTCTCTTGAACGGTATGAACCGCTAGTGCAACCGGGTGGAGTACTCATTATCAACAGCTCGCTAGTTGATCGATCTGCAAAGCGAGATGATCTGACAGTTGTTGAAGTACCAGCAAATGATATTGCGGAGGAGATGGGCAATCCGCGCCTCGCTAATTTGGTACTCGTTGGTGCTTTACTTCAGAAATTACCCATCTTCGACTTAGATCTCATGTCCAACACGTTGGACACACATATTCCTGATCGACACAAGGAAATGATCGAATTAAATAAGCAAGCATTACGGCGAGGTTATCAATTAGCCGAAGAAGAGAAAGTATTGGTCTGAGAAGGCTCAAAGAATTTCCTCGATCGCGGTGGTTCCCATCTTCCACAAGTGGGAGGGCTCCGGATCAAATCATCATCAGTAGAAGGAATCTGATACCTCTTGATTTAATTCAGCGTTGTGCGTACATAAAAATAGGCTTGTGAAATGGAGTAGCTCTCGTAAGAGGCGTGCTCTTAGTACCTACGAATTTTTGGAAAGGTCTTCTCCACATTCAGGACATGAAATAGTCCCTGCATGGGTAACGAAGCCGCATTTCGGGCAGGCAATCGGTTGGGAAGGTCCCATTGGAGCACCACAGGCGATGCAGTGTGGTTCGCCGACAGGATTCGCGCTGAGGCAATAAATGCAAGTCAAACGGCGTAAAGCCTCTGAGATTTCAAAGGATGCGCCAACGGATTTGGCCACTCTTTCTATGGTTTCTAGAACTCGGTCATTTAATTGCAAAGATGAAATGTCCTCGGCAAGGTCGTCAAGGCGTCCCAGAAGGTACGCTGGATTTCTGAGCATTCCTAGGGCGGTCTGCCCAAAGCTAGCAGCGATCCCCATCCATTCCTGCTGTCCCATCTTTATATGCACGCCATCCTCAATTGAGGAAAGGTGAATGGTCAGAGCAGTGCGCCCCCCCGAGGCCGGTCTAGCGACCGAGGCGATTTGGAGAACTATAGATTCCTCATCTCCACGGACTTGAACGCGTAGATTACCTACTCCAAATTCAGCCTCTAATGCTCTAACGACATCATCAATTGAAATTGGTCCGTGAAATGTAAATTCATCCATTTTGTTTGTGATCCTTCGGTTAATGATCAATCTTTCTTTATCTTCTGTGAAACTCCCTAAATCCGCCTGATATGAAGCTGATTTTCAGCAGTTTTCCAACACTCTTGAGGGTCATCGCATGTAGTATAATCCGTGCCTGGGTCAAGGAAAAGGCAGGAATAATTTGATGAGGTTGATCGCGGGTTTGATTCTCCTCCTGGGCGCATTGATCTACCTAACCATCGCTCCGGTTGCAGTCGCTTCTCCAGACATAATCCAGGCGGACACTCCATTTCCTACTGTAACGGGCACTCCAGTGGGGCCCATCATCATTGTTCCCGATCAAGTCAATGTGCGCACTTGTCCAAGCACCAATTGTGATCTGGTTGGGGTGCTCATTGCTGGACAACGCGCGTCGGCGATTGGCAGGTCCAGTGGCGGGGAATGGATCCAGATTATTTATCCAGGTGTTCCTGGCAATGTTGCCTGGGTATATTCCGCCTATGTCGTCCTGGAAGCTGGTCAAAGCCTACTACCTATCGTAGAACCGCCCCCAACTCCAACGCCGCGTGTAACACCAACTGTGGATCCTACCCTGGCAGCACAATTTAACCTCGGCGCTGTTGCACCGACTCGGCTCCCAACCTTTACACCCGCTCCCCCAATTATTCAGCCAACCATCGAACCAGATCGTAATGGAAATAGCACTGGGTTTCCACCGATTCTTGCCATCATTGCCTTTTCGGTAGTAGGCTTATTTGGTCTTGTGATCTCCGTATTGAGAGGGACTGGGTCACGATTGTAACCTTCACCATCCTGGAAAACTAAAATGGAGCTGTATTTTCAAACAGCTCCATTCATACTTAATGATAAATTTTTTCTATCTAGCAACAGCTGCCTGAAGCGGAACCTCCGGAGGCTGCAGCCCCCTCAGTTCTGAAGGAATGCCCACATCCACAGGATGCTACGGCGTTGGGGTTCTCGATCTTAAACCCACCGCCCATGAGATCATCAACATAGTCAATTACGGCGCCCTGCAAATGACCCATGGATAATGGATCGATAAGAACCTGAATACCATCGAAATCGAAATGAAGATCGTCTTCTCTAGGTTCACCATCTAAACCCATACCATACTGCAGTCCAGAACAGCCTCCACCACCCACGAATACGCGCAATGCGTGATCTTCGAGGCTCCGTTCATCCAGAAGTTGTTGCACACGCTGTGCGGCTGCTGAGGTTATTTCAATGACACTTGTTGTTGTGGGTTCTTCTACCGATAAAGTCATGGCACCATTCCTTCAACATATATTTTTAATTCGATAATCCATATGAAGTTTATCAAGATTGGGTTGGTGTGTCAAATGCGCCAGGTTAAGTGCTCATCCCCCACCACTCTCTTGGAGGTACTTATTCAGTGCACTCATGGATGCATATTCAAGATTTGAGCCTAGTACTGAGTCAAGATGATCCTGATGAATATG
>JAGLGG010000232.1 GCA_023144145.1 Anaerolineales bacterium
TTTCATTTCTTGCTAATTTCTCTTCTGTTCTAATGCAGAATCTGGGTAGTAGGCTAATAAAATGAAACGAAATAGGAAGCTAGTAAGGAAGAGTTTACTGTATCTTTTATATTTAGTAGTACTAGTATTTGTAATCAGGATTGTCGCCGGCCTGCTACCGCAAAAGGCACCTCTATCCCCCACACCGGATGAAGAGGCACTGCGTGCTCGTGCATTAAAGCTCCATTATGATGCCATTGTAGTTGATACCCATAATGACATACCGACCTGGATGCTCGACTTTGGATTCGATCTCGGGATGAACGGTGACGAGTCGGACGACCGCTACCCCTTTCTCTACTACCGTGAAAGTCCATTTCACTGGCTCCCGGGTCGTCCATTTGGGGAGAACGTTGGCACGCACACCGATCTTGTACCATGAGCGAAGGTGGTCTTGATGCTGAGTTTTTCTCGATCTGGCCTGATTGCAGTTTTTACGAGTCCGGTGTACCGGGACAGTCACGACAACGCGCGCTTGATATGATTGAGGTACTTCAGGAATCGGTACATCAACACCCTGATATCATTGAATTTGCCTATACGTCCCGGGACATTGAACGAATCATCACTGAAGGAAAGCTCGCGGCGCTCATGGGTTTGGAGGGTGGACACGCGATTGAGAATGATCTAGAAAATCTACACAATTTTTACGAGCTAGGGATACGATACATGACGCTCACTCATAGCTGTAGCCACAACTGGGCAGACTCGTCCACAGACAATCTAATCAACGGCGGATTATCCGAGTTCGGTCGAGAGGTTGTGCGGGAGATGAACCGTATTGGGATGATTGTGGATGTCTCTCACGTTTCTGACCAAACTTTTTGGGACGTAATCGAAATATCCGATGCACCAATCATTGCATCTCATTCCAACTGCCGCGCCCTCAAAGATAGTCCTCGCAACATGACCGATGACATGATCAGCGCGGTTACCGCCAATGGTGGTGTCGTTGTGGTCAACTTCATGACTTACTACCTTGACCCGAAAATTGAGATTTGGAAGTTAGCGTCAGGATGGCATTGGTTTACCCACCCTAGAGATCGGGATACTACACCAATATCACTCATCATCGATCATATTGATTACATTGTTGAGTTGGCCGGCATCGACCACGTCGGGGGTCTAGGCTCGGATTTCGACGGATCGCCGTTCCTTCCAAAGGATTTGAAGGACACGAGCGATCTACCAAACCTAACCGTGGAGCTTGTACGACGTGGGTATTCTGATGAGGACATACGCAAGATTTTAGGCGGCAACGTGCTTCGGATTATAGCTGATGTTGAGAGTGTTGCTGTTCAACTCTCGAACGATACAGGAACCTGAAATGGCAAAGCCTCTGGAGCAGTGAAGAAATAAGTTCCTGCTCATGAGAATTCAACATTGGAGGGATTTATTTGAAGAATTAAAACAGACCTTTTTAAATGATAAGGGGTTAGGTTGCTTAAATTCCATAACGATCTTAAAATGCCTCGAGCAACTGAAAGTAGGCGGAAAAACCTTCTGAAGAATATGCAAAATCAATTCGGAGGTTTACATGTTGCTCCTTTGCAATTCGAAATCTAATACCGCCCCCTGCAGCAAATCTGATGTTCTCCGTTGACAGGAGATTATTCATATCGGGAGCAACTTTGCCGAA
>JAGLGG010000233.1 GCA_023144145.1 Anaerolineales bacterium
CAGAAGCTGTGTTGAGTCCTGGATGTCGGTGAAGAGGATGGTGACGGTCCCAGTTGGGAGCTCGTTTCTTTCGCTCATATCTAGCCAGCCAATTCCTCCAAAAACTCTTTCACCGTTTCGTCTAAATCACTCGCTTTCCCTCGTTCCTGGGCCGCTTCAAATACCCTTGACGGAAGCTTGAGGCCTAGTTCATCAAGTAGTTTTTTCGCACGTTCTCGTGGTAATGGATCAGAACGGGTATGGCTGGCCACCAAGGCAGCCATTTCTACTGCACGCTCGTCATTACCAATATGATCTAGCATAGCGGACAACCCGGCCAAAATATGCAGGATCAGACTCGGATGTTTAGTACCTACCCCAATCTCCAATGCCGTATGAAAATTCTCTCGCGCATCCTGAATGTCGCCCATGGCAGCGGCGACATTCCCAAGTGAACTAAGTACATACCCAATTGATCCTCGATCATCTATGTTTTGGAACCTGGCAAGGGCATCCTCGTACTTTTCTTTCGCGCTATCATACTCACCTTGCGCAAGCGCGAGGGTTCCGAAATGACGAATTGCTTCCGCTATGCCATAGTGCCATCCCATTTCATGAGTGATGGCAAATACTTCTCTAAAGCTCAAATTTGCCTCTTTGTATTTGCCCATTAAGAGGTCTAACTGTCCAAGGATGACAAGACTAAGGGCGAGAACCAACTTGTATCCAATTGCCTTCCTTAATGCAATCGTCTTCTCAAAAAATTTCCTGGCTTGTAGATACTCCCCACGTCTGAATGCAATGCGTCCTAAACCCCCGATAGACCAACTCATGCCCCTGGGGTCATTAAGGTCCGTATTTAATCGCAACGCTTCTTCATAATAAGCCTTAGCATCCTCATGCTCTGATGAATTCGCCGCTATGTTTCCGAGTGTATTGAGCGTAATCGCTATCCCCCACTTGATGTTCAACTCTCTGTATATCGCCAATCCCTTATTAAGCCGTTGCTTTGCCTTGGTATGATCTGATGAAATGTCGATATGTCCAAATCCTATATAGGCCCATGCGAGCTCAGGGAGAGCATCCAGCTTGACAAGATTGGATATACACTCTTCAAGATTAAGAATTGCCTTGTTGTTATCCCCAATTCTGTCATGAAAGGTGGCGGATAAATTAAGGACTTGCCCGTAAGCGATGCCAATGTCTCCAAGCGGTTCATCCGTTTGCAACTCTTTCACTGCCCAATCAAAGGAGTCGGCAGCCTCTTGGAACCAGCCTTGGAATTCATGGATCCAAAAGAGACTTTGCATCTGTTTGCGTATCACAGGCGCGTTTCGTTGGATTACCGCCCAGCGCCATCCAACCTGAATATTGTCCATCTCCTCTAAGGCTTCCGTCTGATCTCCACCTCGGATGGCTGCCTCTCTTTGATGAACAAAATCGGCAAAGTATTCACTATGCTGATCCCGAATTCGATTACTTTCTCCTGGATCTATTTCTAGCTTTTCAGCCGCATATTGCCTCAGCAACTCATGAATCTTATAACGCTTGTTTTGATCCAAATGGATTAACGATTTGCTTACGAGCAACCGAATTTCTTTCATCGAGGCGCCAGTCACCTGCTCGGCAGCTTCCAGGGTGAAGCCACCCCGAAAAACAGAAATGCTGCTGAACACCTGCCTTTCCTGCTCACCTAACATATTCCACGTATATTCGAACAATGCGCGTATGCTCTGATGTCGATCCGGCACATCGCGCATATTCCCTTCGAGAAAGTCGAGGCTGGTGCGTATCTCGGTGGCAATTTTTTCCAGTGAAAGCATCTCCACCCAGGCGGCGGCAAGCTCTATTCCCAGCGGCATCCCTTCAACCATGCTGCATATTTCTGTGATGGTCCTCATGTCCCTTTGCGTCCAGGCTAAGTCGGCGTTCACTTGTCTGGCGCTTTGCTTAAAAAGATTTACGGCACTGTACTGTTGCTGTAGATGAGTCAGATCGTCTTCAGTTGGCTCGTCTTCAGGGTAAGCCATACCATGGAGAACGTATATGTTTTCAGTACGGAGGTTGAGTTTTTCACGAGAGGTGGCGAGAACTTTTACTCCGTCCGCGACTTGCAGGATTTCCGGTAAAATGCTGGCGCCCCCCAACACGTGCTCGAAGTTATCCATGACCAGCAAGGATCTCTTCTCACGGAAGTACTCTAGCAGTTGTGTGCTCGGATCAACGCCTTGATAAAACTGAAACTTGACGGCTTTTGCAATTGCCGTAAAGATCTGCTCTTCAGACAC
The DNA here is from genome assembly GCA_023144145.1 of Anaerolineales bacterium. GTDB lineage: Bacteria > Chloroflexota > Anaerolineae > Anaerolineales > E44-bin32 > JAGLGG01. Next base: position 2,268 of record JAGLGG010000233.1, read on the forward strand.
AAGCGGAGCTAAGGGCACAAAGAATACCCCGTCAGGAAATAGCAGAGCGTCCTTGCCATTGCTTTTGAAGAGTTGCCGCTCGGCGGTGGCCAATGCCAAGCGGCTCTTGCCCATTCCCCCAGCCCCTACAATGGTTACAAGCCGGATTTCTGGGTTAGCAATCAATGCTTCCAGCTCTGCCAATTCATCGTGTCGACCAACAAAAGGTGTTGGCTGGGAAGGAAGATTATTTGGACGAGCATCCAATGATTTCAGCGTTGGAAATTCGGAAGGTAATCCTTCAATGACCAGCTGGTTGATTGGCTCAGGGCGCGGAATATCCTTCAGGCGATGCTCGCCAAGGTTAACCAGGCTCACACCCTCGGGCAGATAATCCAGGATCAATTGTTTCGTGGATTCAGAGAGAAGCACCTGCCCGCCATGGCCGATACTGCTGATGCGCGCGGCGCGATGCACATCGACTCCGACAAACCCCTCTTTCGCCACCCACGGCTCACCCGTGTGTAACCCCATACGGACCCGTACCTCGACGCCATTTGGCCAAACGTAATCATGAATTTTTTTCTGGATCTCGACTGCCGCGGCGATCGCATCACCCGCGCTCCCAAATGCTACAAAGAAGGAATCTCCCTGAGTGTCCACCTCCTGTCCGCGCCATGCGGCGAAGGTCTTGCGCATCAACTTTCGATGCTCGTCCAGGACCAGAACATAGTCCTCCCCCAGTTGATGCAGCAGCCGGGTTGAGCCCTCTATGTCAGTGAAGAGGAATGTGACTGTACCACCAGGTACAGGGCTGGAGGATTTCTTAGGAGTCATTTTTTAGGTCCAAATGAGGTAGTTTATGATTAAAATGACCAGTTCTTCAACCTCCTGACAGTTGAAGCGTGAAAAATATTGGTTTTTTTCTTTCCAAATAAAGGAATCCGCTCGCATGAGAAGTCGGTGGAATGAAAGTTAAGCGCCCCTCTCCCAATTCGGGGAGATCTCATTTATTGATATAGTGACAAATTGCACTATATAAAGCCTATTTAGTGGATTTTATAGTACATTTTAGGGGTGGTCAAATCTATTACTGCTCCAAGAGCAATTCACGTTGATCCCTCGAGTAGATGTAGTGTATATTTCTTAATAAGACTCTTCTGGAGAAAAGATGGCCCTGCCCACTGGCACCGTAACATTCCTTTTCACCGACATCGTAGGCTCCACAAAGCTTCTGGATTCTCTCGG
>JAGLGG010000234.1 GCA_023144145.1 Anaerolineales bacterium
ACAGTAATTTTCTCAACAGGTCCTGAATATTTCTCAGGCTCTTCCCTGCTAAGCCAATAAAGCCCGCCGACTAACAGACTCACAGCTATTCCAGCTACAAGAATCCGGATCCATGTGCTGATTTTCGAATTGTCCTGTTTATCATGCGACATTTTTCATCCCCAATTTACTTCACCTGCGTTGGCGGGCAGCCTGATTGCGAAGGTGCTCCTCTTCCACTCTCCGCTCTGCGTCACGATTGCTCCTTATGACATTTGACCAGTGGATCTCCAGGGGCTCTTGAGATCTATTAGGAGGTCCTTTGGCCTTCCGGATCAACGATTCGAGAAATCTCATAGGGTGGTTCAAGACCTGCATTTATTGCCAACTTGTTAACCTCTTCCTTCAGCTCGACCATGCGTAATTCACGGCCCACTGCTAATTGATTGAAGCGCTCCAAATCAGCGTTTCTCCGCTCAAGTTCTTTTCTCTGACGTACAAGAGCTTCCTCAGCAAGGAAGCGCTCGGTGATGTCATCTACATCGGCGATCAAATGAAGCGGAATACCATCCGCGTCTCGTTCCAAGACCACATTGATCTGCGCCCAGAAATCCTCCCCATTTTTTCGAATGGCTTTCGATTCCATCGTGAATGAGGGAATATGTCCCTTCACCAACTGCTCAATCTGTTTCCCTGTCAGTTCTAAATCATCAGGATGGATTATTTCTTGCCAGCCCATGCTGGTGAGTTCCTCCTTCGTGTAACCGGTGATCCCTTCGAGTGCCCGGTTCACATCAATGAACTTCCCTTCTGGGGAGGCCAGGATCCTGCCGATCGCGGCGTGGTCGAACGCGTTGCGAAACTTTTCTTCGCTCTGTTTCAGCTCCGCACTTCGCTCCTCAACCCGTCCTTCTAATTCAGCGGTCCATTCGGTGGCTTCTTGATGTAGGCGCGCATTTTCAAGTGCGATTGCGGTTTGATTGGCAAAGGCGCTAACGGCTGGGACATCGGCTTCTTTCAAGCCCTTCCCCGTAACGACGAGTAAACCATGGGCCTCGCCCAGAAGATATAGCGGCGCAACAACGCTCTTCTTGATGCCAAAAATGCTTGCGATTCTACTTGTTAGATGGCGAAAACCTCGTGGTAACGATTCTGCGATTTTTTCATGAACTTCATCGAAGTAGACAGTTTCACCGGTTTCAATCATCCTCTTATATTCCGCACGGAGTTCGATGGGAAATGAATAGCCGAGGGGATCTAATCCAGTGAGTTTCTTTAAGGTAGTAATCACATCTGACGCAAATGACATATGAGATATCGACAGGCTCTCCCCCCCATTTACCAGATCGAGGGTGATAGAGTGGAATCCCAATTTTTCCAATTCAATACCAACGGTTTCATGCACTTCCAAGGAGGTTCGTGCTTGCTGAACTGCTAACGCGGCTTGGCTAAGGGCCTCGAGCAGGCTTTGACCATGGGCAACCTCCCCAATCGATTGGAGCAGGTTGGTTGTCATTTCATTGAATGCCAGCGCTAGGTGACCGATCTCGTCCTTCGCATCAATCTTTATTTGATACCCCAGATTTCCCTGACCGATTTCCTTGGTCCCGACAACCAGTTTCTGAATAGGACCTGTTATTGTGCGAGTGACAAGTACGCCGATGGCGCCCGCGATAACGGCGACGATGGCGCCTGCCCCAATAATTTCATTACGCAACGTGACGATCGGCGCAAAAGCTTCCGCCTGGTCTTCTTCCGTGAGGATGCACAACTCCCTTTCCGGCAGCCATTTGTAGGCACCTATAATGGGTACACCACGATAATCGTCGTACAAAGCGGCACCCTCATTCCCCATCAAGCATTCAGAAACTCCCTCTGTGTAGATCGCCTTTTGAAGCGCATATCCCTCTTCAAAACGGCTCTCAGTTACGAAGAAGTTGAACTTGTTAACCAGATAGGTTTCCTCAGAAGCAGAAAAACCTCGGCCCGATTCCATAATTTCCGATATCTCGGAGAAATCGACATGACCAGCGAGCACAGCAATTAGCTTCCCATCCCGATCTATTACCGGTGTGCTGATATGCATGACAGGCTCAGCACGCGAGATAGAAAAGCTGACATTCTGAATGTAGGTGTCAACCAGACCTTCAACGAAAAATGCTTCATTCTCGCGAAATTTTCCAT
>JAGLGG010000235.1 GCA_023144145.1 Anaerolineales bacterium
CCTCCGATGGGCGCTGATCCCAGCTCGATCATCAGGTCCAAAGGAATTGCATCTTCATCAAAGGCGAATCCTTTCCCAAAGTGTTTCACCCAGCCGGCGACCTCATTGGCCATCAAAATCGCCCGAGGGTCGATAACATCGTCCGTCCCCACGCCAGCAAGCGATAAGATCACATCCGTCCCGATGAGGAATTGGGAGAGCGCGATCGCCATACTCTCCCAGCCCACCTGGGCATCCGCCATAACCGACCCAGTGGAATTTATCGTTGACACTGGGATGTTTAGGGAATGCATCATTTCCGTGAGACACACATGCACCAAATTCGCCTCCGGACGGGATTCTTGTTTTTGGCCCGTAGTCATATCAACCGAAGCTGAATAATCGTTCAATTTGACCGGGTTGCCCGGATTTATCGCTTGGACCGCAACGTTCAGTCCAAGGAATTCGGCTGTGGATTGGGTGACCAATCCAACAATTGACATAGGAGCGCTCATTCCCATCAGGCCGCAAGGCTCGAGGGAGATTGGCGCTCCAGCCTTGCTCATCAGAACCAGTGAATCTGCATGTCCCCAAGGATCATCCGCTTCGATGCGGCCTTCAATGAAAAACGGTGAGGTTGGAGCCACGATCGGGGAGGCACATGGTTTCTCGCGGAACGCATCTACTCCGCCAGCGCAAATTTGCCAAGTGCGAAGCTGCGTTGGCACCTCCGTAGGGGTGGCGCTGGAGTATACGTCGAACTTGGGTTTTCCATTGTGAAGACAGTAAAGGGCAAAAGAAATGTCCCATAGGCCATAACGCTCGAATTGATCCTGCGGGACCAAATCATAGAGCCAATATATCGCTGCCCCACCAATATCGAGGTTCTCGCATGCATCAGACAAGCGACACATTGCTACTAAATCCTGAACCGTCCCCGGCCGAAGGTCACCAGTTCGATAATCCCAAACGTAATCTCCAGCGGCGCTGCCAAAAGAGACTTCGCCGCTTAGCAGTTCAACCCCTTCGTAGTTTGGAGAGGTTGGGTACAAAGTGAATTTTCCCGGGGCGCTCTCCAACGCCTTGGCTACAATTTCCTCCGTAAAGAGCACTCTCCTCGCCTTCTTAGGTTTGTCAAGCTCTTCACTGATCTTGCAGCCCGCCTCCCGGAAGTACTCAAGCAACTCGGCATGGTTGCAGAGGAAGCCAACTTTCTCCAACAGAACGATCGCCGATTGATAAATCTGCTTCTTATCCTTTTCACTGAGGATCTCGTTCATGCCTAGCATCATTCTCTCCTTTTCCTCAAATATTCTTGGCTCACAGCATCTAGAATAATTCCTGTTATTTCCAGGCCTGGCCCACTGTTAGGAGATCCAAGCTTGATATCTTCTCATCTAATGAACGTCCTGTGGATCAAAGCGGCCCTCAACAACTATCCTCAAACCTTGTTTTGACGCGCTATTATTCGTCAAAAGAATTGCCTTTACTGAGCATGAAACGTGCGCTTTCCTACTCTGTGTCACCAGGGTATTGCGAACTACATTGATAAGGGCATTGCCGTATTGCAATATGGGTCAGGAACTTGGATAATCCAATAATCGTGAGCACAGATTCACCTTCGACAGACCGGTTGCAGGCCAAGCCTACGGAGATCATCCCATAACTTGTGGAGATTCTCTTGCTTTACACCGTTTAATATATATTATATATTTGTAGATGTCAATTTACGAGAATATATTTGGCCTTGTGGAGCTTATGCGATATTATATGTAAGCGGAGGATATTATGAAGACTCCAGAGAATATTGAGTTTGACGAATTAGATCTAGCGATATTGAAACATTTGGAAACGGATGGGCGCAAATTCTACTCCGACATCGCTGAAGCTCTGGGCGTGACCATTTCAACTGTCAGCAACAGAGTCAAGAAGATGACTGAAAACAAATCTTTTATCATCCTTGGCTTTCTCAATCCTGCAATAGTTGGTTTCAAGGTTGTTGCTCTAATTCATATTTCCTTAGAACCATCTCAACTGGAAGAAGCAGCAGCGGAGATCGCAGAATTTCCCGAAGTATCATGGGCAGCGCTTTTCGCAGCAGACTTTGACCTCGCAATTGAGGTCTTTTGTCGTGATGCGGATCATCTGGCCGAATTCATAACACAACGATTACTTCATGTGCCTGGAGTGAGGGATACGCGATCTGCATTTATGCTAAAGGAACTAAAACTGAGGCAGCCGAGCCTTGATCTGCTCGAGTCTGGTTCTGAGGAATAACCCACCCCAGATCATTTTCCGAATTGACGCACCTTGACCAGTGATGGAGAGTTTGATCTTCTTCAGCTTGCTTATGCCTTTGAGCAGCGAACGAGATTTACAGCGATAAAACCCAATATAGCATTATGAGGCAATGCGCCGACGAGAAATCCAATTACTTTCACCCATTTTTTGACGAGCCCTTATATGCAGTGACTTCGAACTGTTAAATCGATGTATCAGTTTCCGATTAGGACATTAGGCGGAAACAAGACCCAATAATCACGGATGTTGAAGGATGGTTCGCCCTCCTTATACGATCCACCCTCCAGGGTCAGGTCTTCTTATCGGAGATCCGTTCAAAACTGATTCCCATATCAGTTTTGGTGTATAATCCGAGCATGAGTGTTCCTCCAGCTGCACTACATGATTTATTAGAAGATGCGATCAGCCGTGATCGGACAACGGCTCGACGAGCAGCGTTATTGAGAATCCTTCATCAAGAACGCTTTCTAACTCGAGCTCAATTGATCGTCCGGGTTGAGGGGGTATTGGGAGTAGGCTGCTTCGGAAATGCTGCCTGGGTAGATACGTTTTATCGTGATATGAAGGTCGTAAAGCGAGCCTTACGCGCTGCTGGTTACCAGGTGGCATATAGTCGCAGTCTCCTGCGACCTGGCTATTATGTCCGTAATCAGCCATCGATTGGTTCTGAATTATCTGCTGCGCTGGACGGCAGTATTATGGAAGTCAATCCGACTCAAATTGCAATTTACAAACAATTGTCTATCAAGCAACGTTTTCAACAGGGTTGCTCAATCAGCAATCTTGCTCGTCAAGTTGTGGCACACCGTCTTCGTCAGAGAAATCCCATACTCAGCCTTGCCGAAGCCCATCGCCTGGCAATTCAGAAAGGCGCCTAACAATGAATGACGAGGTCATGGATTATGAAGAATTTGTTCGCCTGGTGATCGCAGC
>JAGLGG010000236.1 GCA_023144145.1 Anaerolineales bacterium
TTAGGTCCACTCGTTATTGACCATTAGCAAGCAGTAGAACCGCTATTACCCCAATCCAGAATATCAGAGTGACAATAAGGACTATAACCGTTCGCTTCTTCATCAGAGCCTCAACATCACCTCCATGGGGACGCTTTTCACAGTTAGGATGAAACGCCCCACCTCGGCTAAGGCGGGATAGACACAGAAGTATTGAATTCCCGATTCGATGTAGGTTGTGGCGTGCTTCACATAATGCGGTATAACAGGCTGCACTACAATAGAACAAAAAATCACCCCCAACCACCCGAGAGGGACCTCCCGGGAGATTCCTTAACAGCGATGACTGTCATTACTACTGCAAATAAGTCCCATTACATCAAATAGCTCCTCCATATAGTGGAGGAGCTTAAGTTACGGGCTGAATGGATAGGGTTAAGATAATGCGAGTGGGGCACTACACCAACTGCAGATTTTGTCGGTTGGGAGAATAACTGCTTCACATGCGGGACACTTTATCCGTTCCTCAACGGGTATTACCCCACCTTCCAATTCTGAAGCCAACCTAACAACATCATATGACGACAAGTTGGCTACTGGGTTATTACGACCGGTTGAGATGCTGGTCAACCTCATCCCATGGGAGTCAAGATCCACGACATATCCTTTGCTATGCAGCATTTTACGATGCGCTTCCTCTCGCTCCCTGGTTGAAAAACCTGTTTCTTCCTGATCCGCTGTCTGATCCTGCTCAACCTTATTTTGAGTGCCTTCTAATTCAGAAATCCATTCGGCTTCTGTATTGCCAGGATCAGGATCCTCTGAGGTAGGAAAATAATCGGCGTACTCATCGGGCCATGTTTCGACTTCAGTTTCGGTAGTTGGTGGAGGCATACGTCCGAAGTGTTGGGAGAGGAATTTTTGATTTCTAACTCGAGTGGATTTGGGTTCGCGCGGGGTACTCGTTGAGAGTTTTTTCCCACACTTTGGACACTGCTCCAATTTGTGAGCTGGATTATCAAGAATCACTTGCCATAATCGATTTCCACATCTAGGACATTTTGCAACCATATCAAAATCCTAATTCTGAGCGTCAACAATACATGCTCTGCCTTCTCTGTGCAGGCCTACGCGTAGTCTAGCACGTCCTAGGGGTTGACAGGTGAATTCGAAGGGTTGCCGTAAGGAGTTTGTAAAGTTATTGAAGAGTCTACATCGAAAATATAGTTTTAATGATGAGGCGGCAAGCTTATGCGCATTCGCAATGCGCTGCGGATATGTAGTTATATGAAAATACGTGGAATGTCGTTATAGACATTGCCACGTAAGCTGAGTGTTCCGTCCAACGTGATTCTTTAGAAAGGATGGATAAAGGACGGAACAACATAAGCCCTAGTCAGGATCGGTCGAAATGTTATCAGTTTCTGGTGTGATTGTTTCCGCAGGGTCTTCGATGGATTCGCCCTCTGGCACTTCCTCACCATCCAATTCGGCTTCAACTTCTTCGAATTCGAACAAGTCAGGTTCGGGTTCTTCTGTAGGCTCTGGTGGTGCTGGTTCAATCAACACCATAAGATCTTCAACGCGCGCGATGTTTTCCTGGGCACTTTTTCTATTCACTTGGCGGAATAACTCAGCATAGCCTTGGTTTCGCCATTCGAATGCGGTCAAATTATCCGTAGTAAGGTCCACCACCCGCAACGTTGTGAGCACGTATGCGGCATCATACGGCGGGGGATACGCACTCGCCCGGTTGAGCAAAAGGATGGCGGGAATTCCGTACCCAAGAATACCGACTATGATGGTGATTAAGGCTCCAATAAAAGAGCCGGATGAAAAGCTCGAAGAACCAAAAATGAGAACTAGGACGATGAGGATTACCGCCACAATTCCTGAGATTATGTGAGCTTGAAGTTTGGCAGACCTTTCCTCCTCGCTGGATGCCTTTGCCCGATTTTCGCAGTTCCCGCAAAGAGGTAGTTTGAAAATCTTCTGCTTTCGATCCCCCGGCTGTTGTGGATCTGGCAGCGTGCCTCGAACAGCAGCTGCAAGTTTAACCGGCATCTGTAAACAATGGACACAAACATTATTGGGGAACGTAAGCGCATCCCCTTCCACAATAACCCGGTATCGTGATCCTTCCTCAGGTTCGCCAAGAGGTATTTCATATTCTGGAGCGGGGAGAGCTGTTTCATCTTCAGGCTCAAACAAACTTTCCGCGGATGTCGGTTCTTCAGTTTCCTGGAAAATGGGGTCAGGAACTGTTTCTGCGGTAACTACTGGCTCTTCAGTTGGTTGGTCCTTGCGGGCCCAGGGAGGTAAGAGGTGTTCTTCGACTGGCTCGTCAACTTCCTCCAGTTCAACAGCATCAATATCTGCAAGCTCAGGTGAATCTGGTGGCTCAAGGTCCTCAGGCGGCGGGGTTGTAAAACCTAGTTCCTCTGCGATTGAAGTTCCTGAGGGAATATCTTCAGATTCAGGGGCAAGGAAATCAGCTGGTTCAGTGGTTGGTAACAGTCCACCTTCGCCTGCTCCGCCGATATCTTCAGCTTCAGGCATTTGGATAGGAGATGGTGCGACTTTCTCATCAGCGAAAGGTGGAATAATTTTGTCTTCGCTCACTTGCATTTCGCCACCAGTTGCTTCTGCAAAGGGTGGTATGGCGAGAATATCGTCAAGCTGTTCAGTAGGTTGTTTTTCAAGCCATTCAGGAATAGGAAGTTCTTCCATCTCGGAACCCAATTCCTCTGGTTGAGACGGTTCCCTGGTGATAGATTCTTCTATTGGCGCTTCGACCGCATCTTCGGGAGAGGTTGTTACCTGTTGTAAACGGCTGAGCTCGACAACATCCAATTCGGCAGCTGGGGCGTCCGCAACCTGTGCCTCTTGCTCGATTTCTTCTGACAGAGTGGGAACATCATCCGGAGTGAGGAGCGGCTCTATCGTTTCTGGAAACAGGGCCTCTGCTGTCCGTAGCTCTTCATCGAGATCTGCGACTGGTTCAGCAGGTGTCTCCAACCCAGAAAACACCTCTTCTGGTTCGACAGATTCGAATTCTGGAACGATCTCTGATGGTGGTGTTGGTTCCTCAATTTCGGTAATTTCATCGATTAGGTCTGACGTTGTCTCAAGTTCAAGCGCCTCTGCGCTGTCAGGTGGTGATGCGTAAGCAGAATCTAGTTCTTGAGGGATTAGATCTTCATCGATCCCAAGTTCTTCGGGGGTTGCATCAGGAATGCTCGCTTCCGGCGCTGCAATTTCATCCATAAGGGGAGGAGTTGGTGCTGGAATTGGTTCCGGACCTGAATCGATAGGAGAAAGGGGTTCTTCCGGTGTGATTTCCTCGCTCTCAATATCCACTGGGGTTGGCAGGTCCGCGAAGGGAGCCGCGTCTTCAGGTTCCACAGTTGAGCGAGCAGCGATTTCCTCACTCTCGTCTTGAGCTCTCTGTCTAACTGCATCTAACCATGTCCATTGGCGCTGCGCGAATTCGCGTGTCTTAGGAAAATCATCACTTACCTTTCCATACATTATCCAATTGCCCTCGTCTTCAACAACAAAGGCAGATGCACAATTACCACACAAAATAAAATCGGGGTAAGCATCCACATGGGTCACGCTGAGTTTGGGGCTTTCACAAACAGCACAAGTAAGCCCCTCGACGTAGTTATCTTCGACAGTATTCATTGGTTTGAGGGACATATCTTCTCCTAACTTCAAACCAGAGTTACCCAGATTGCAGGTCACAGACAAGATAAAGATGAGACGTATTAGGCTTCACCAAATTGATATATATCTCATTTGGCCCTGCACCATGACTCTAGCACAAGGTGTGAAGTTGGGCAAAGTAGCTCGTTGGTCCAGGGTGGTTTTTTTTGGAACTATGAAGGTCAAAGATGAAATTATTTAGCGGAGAGATTGTGGAAAGTTTCCCGAGCGATACACATAATCTCTCGGTCGGTAGTGTTGTACCGCATCGTGATATTTTAGATTTTATCACTACAAAATTAACATATAAGTGTAGGAAAGTTCACTGCTAAGTAAGGTTAACCTAGAGAAAAAAGCGAAATTTGCGGTTAAAAATCCCCTTACAGATGCCTTGCATTCTCGCGCAAAAGCCTTGTCCCGTGGCATAATGTCGTTGCAAATTACGGGCAACCTCTACCCGTAGTTTCCACTCAGCCTAGGTCGCGATTCGGCGACCTAGTGCTTTAAGGCAATAGTCCTTCCGGTCTAAGCCCCTGAAATCACTACAAGTTAAAGTTGCCCGTATACTCTAAGGTCATGATACATTTTGTTTGATACAAAATCAAGTCGTTTGAGATTATTTGAGATCCTCTGACCCCACTTCAATCGGATTTACTTGCATCCACTAGAAATCGAACAATAATTTGGAGACTACGTCTTGAAACGTGATCTCCGGATGTGGATCGATCCTATTCGCCTGATCTATAAGAATGGTTGAGATAAACTCCGAGCTTATGGATATTTCTCAATCACCTTTGTGAGTTTGATCTTTTTACGAATAAGAATGAGAATCTAACCTGATACTTTCATTGAGGTGATGTTATCCATGCGAAAAGAAGTCGTCCTAATTACAGGCGCAAACGGAGAGATCGGACACGGATTATGTACCCATCTCGGAATCCGAGAGGATGTATTGATTCTCGCGCTCGATATTGAGGAGTTGGATGAGGAATTGATACCATATTGTCACCGCTTTGTTCAAGGCGATATTCTCGATAAAATGTTGTTGGGGCGGCTCGTAGCAGAATTCGAAATTCGAACCATTTATCATCTGGCTTCCATTCTTTCAACTCGAGCTGAATACAATCCTGAAGCAGCACATCGGGTGAATGTTGAAGGTACGTTAAACCTCTTGCGCCTTGCCATAGAGCAGGCTGAGTGGCAGGGAAGACCCGTTAAATTCATTTACCCCAGTTCAATCGCGGCATATGGTTTGCCAGATTTAGAAACCAAAAACCGAGCAGGGAAAGTAAAGGAGCATGAGTGGCTGACGCCTAAAACGATGTACGGATGCAACAAACTATATTGTGAACATTTGGGACGCTACTACGCACGACATTACCGCCAATTAGGCGCGGAGGGCGCAGCAATAAAAATCGATTTTCGCGGTTTGCGGTTTCCTGGTTTGATAAGTGCATTTACCACCCCAGCAGGGGGAACGAGTGATTACGGTCCTGAAATGCTCCATCACGCGGCGCAAAATATCCCCTATGCCTGTTTTGTCCGTCCGGATAGCATTCTCCCTTTCATGGTTATGCCTGATACGATCAAAGCCCTGGTCGATTTGTGGGCTGCTCCTCAAGAGAATTTGGATAATCTTGTCTATAACGTTACTAGCTTCAGTATCACTGCTCAACAGATTGCCCAGATGGTTAAGGAAGCCTTTCCTGAGGCCGAAATCAGTTTCGAGCCTGATATGCGCAGGCAGAAAATTGTGGACTCCTGGCCCGGTGATTTGAATGATGATGCGGCAAAGGAAGATTGGGATTGGTCGCCGGATTACGATGCTATGCGGGCATTTGAGGCATATTTGGTCCCGAATATCTCTGAGCGTTATCAGAAGTAGAATTAACGGGCACACCACATATACCCCTCCACTCGCTTTGAGGGTAGTTTTTGAGTGGGCAGGCTTGGTTGGTTATTCGGAAGTTTGGGAGTCGTGGTAAAAGCGGGGCACCCGCGCGCTCAAACCACAGGTAACCTCATAATTAATAGTCTCCCATTTTTTTGCCAAGTCGTTGGCCGTAATGCTCTCATTGCCTTGTGAACCTAAAAGAACCACCTCATCCCCAACCTTGGCTTCGGGAAGGTGATTCAGTTTCACGATAACTTGATCCATGCACACTCTTCCGACGAGCGGAGCACGCTGACCTCGGATGAGCACTTCATTCCCAGGAGTTAGGCGATAACCATCGCCATACCCAACTGGAACCACACCAAGGGTCTCATGCTCTTTGGTCACATAATCATGGCCATAACTGACCCCCCGGCCTGGAGGGAGGCTAAAAACTGCGCATAATTGTGCCTTCCACATGAGGGCGGGTCGAAAACCACCCGGTAAGGGGATATTTGCTGAGGGTGGCAATCCGAAAAGAGCAATTCCAACACGGACCATGTCCAAGAATGAGGAAGGTCTTGTCAGTGCTGCAGCAGAATTCGCAGCGTGAGCAAGTCGTGGACGGATGCCAATCGATTCCAGTTCTGTTAGCAAATCCAGAAATTGTCTTTCTTGTTGTTCTGTGACCCCTGATTCAGGATTATCGGCACGCGCAAAATGTGTAAATACCCCCTCTAAATCGATCCCCTGAATATTAGAAAGAGATTGGATTAACTCATAAGCAACCATAGGCGGAGCGCCCAGGCGACTCATTCCAGTGTCGACTTTAACGTGAACTATTCCCGGGCGACTGGATTGCGAAGCGACGGATGAAAGCGCCTCGACCTGTTCTGGTTGGAATATGGTAAGGGAGATCTCTTTACCAAAGGCTTCTTTAAACCGATTACTTGGTGTGTATCCCAGGACCAGAATGGGGAGGGAGACGCCGGAGCTGCGTAATTCGAGAGCTTCTTCGACCCTTGCAACGCCACAATAGGTCGCACCTGCCTCACCAGCAACCTTGGCTATTTCACTGATGCCATGACCATACCCGTTGGCCTTGACTACTGCCATAACATTGACGGACGTGTGGTCTTTGATGCTCAGGAGGTTGTTGGCGATTGCGCTACGATCGATTTCGAGCCAATTCGAGTTTCCAGGGTGAGAAAGCATGTAACCGAGTATAAGCGGTGGAGGGGCTAATGGCAATGTGGGAAAATGTACTTGGAATTTCAATCCGAATAA
>JAGLGG010000237.1 GCA_023144145.1 Anaerolineales bacterium
GATCACAGTCTCCCATCACGTGGTAAGATGGGCCAACTTCTGGGTCAGGTGGCATACAAAGTGTCATGCTATTTGGAGGACCCAGCAATAGCTCAACATGGTGAAAGCTCAAGTGTATAAAGCATGAAACATTTTACATTCAACCTTATTGCGCAAGATGGACGTGGGCGTGCAGGAACCTTTCAAACCCCGCATGGTTGCATATCTACACCTGTATTTGCTCCAGTTGGGACACAAGCAACTGTCAAAGCGCTGACTCCTGCCCAATTAGAGGAGCTAGGTGTCACACTGCTGCTTGCCAATACTTACCACCTCTATCTAAGGCCAGGCGCTGATCTAATCAGCGACATGGGTGGCTTACACAATTTTATGAATTGGAACGGTCCAATTCTAACGGATTCAGGCGGTTTTCAAGTTTTTTCTCTCGAAGATAGAAGAGAAGTTAGCGATCGAGGCGTAATTTTCAAATCGCATCTTGATGGTTCCGAACATGAATTTACACCTGAGAACACAATACGTATGCAGGAAATGCTTGGCGCCGACATCATCATGGTGTTGGATGAATGCGCCACGCCGTACGAACGAGAGTATAACGAGCAGGCCCTGGAGCGGACGCACCAATGGGCAGAGCGCGCTCTAGCGGTCAAGGCACGAGAGGATCAGGCCCTCATTGGCATTATCCAAGGAGGCATTTTCCCAGATTTGAGAAAGCGATCGGCTGAATTCATTTCTTCGCTGGATTTCCCCGGGGTTGCTATCGGCGGGCTCTCCGTTGGCGAAACGAAAGAGGAGATGTACGACATTTTAGATGTAGTGGAGCCAATCCTTCCCAAGGAGAAGCCTAGGTATCTGATGGGTGTTGGCTCACCAGATGATATCGTAGAAGCAGTATGGCGAGGTGTGGATATTTTTGACTGTGTGCTCCCAACGCGCATGGCTCGAAATAATGCGGCACTGACACGCACGGGGAGGTTGAATTTACGAAATGCCCCTTATCGCTCTGATCGGCGACCCATCGACCAGCAATGTTCATGTTATACGTGCAAGAATTTTTCGAGAGCATATGTGCGTCATTTGATCGTTGCGCAGGAAATGTTGGCCGCCTCCTTGCTTTCAATTCATAATCTTCAGACTTTGATATCACTTTGCAACGATCTGAGAGAAGCGATCATTGCAGGCCGTCTGGATAAATTTGTTGAAGAGTTTCGCGCCCATTATCAGAAACATCGTCCATCGGAGACTTAGCCTATGACGCTCTTTCAAGCGTTTGTCCTCGGCGTAGTTCAAGGACTGACAGAGTTTATACCGGTATCCTCTTCAGGACATCTTGTGCTTGTTCCGTGGCTGTTGAAATGGGATCTAGAGCCACAAGCTGCTTTTATGTTTGATGTGCTGGTCCAATGGGGGACACTTCTGGCTGTTATCGTTTATTTTTGGAAAGATCTGAAGGTCATAACCACTGCGGCGATATTTAGTTTACGAAATCGCGATCAGCCATTATCGTCGGATGCTCGTCTAGCATGGTTGGTTGCTCTCTCAACTATTCCGGCCTTGTTTGCGGGCTTGTTGCTTAAATCGCTGGTTGAGGATGCGATCAACAGCCCCCGAGTAGTTTTTATCTTTTTACTCATTACAGGCGCGTTACTCTTCTTCGCTGAAAAGTTAGGACGGCGTTTCAAGTCGATGACGAATATTTCGAATGCTGATGCAATTTGGATTGGGGTTTTTCAGATATTTTCATTATTCCCGGGGGTTTCAAGGTCTGGTGTGACGATATCAGCTGGTATATTTCGTGGGATCAAACGAGACACTGCAGCTCGTTTCTCATTCTTGATGGTTGTACCAATTATGATTGCAGCAGGGATCATAGCTCTGATTGATTTGGCAACTACTCCTGATGCGCTATCGCTTATCGGAACATTAATCATCGGGTTTATCGTGGCGGCAATTGTGGGATATATTTCTATCCACTGGCTGTTGAAGTTCCTCTCCGAACGATCCTTGTATTATTTTTCAGGTTATTGCTTGTTTATCGGATTGATGGGAATTCTTGCGGTGGGACTCAATGCCTAAGCGGTTTTCACTTTTGTTCTTGCTTATTGCGTTGGTGGGCTGCGTTCCGCAACTAACAGCAACGCCCGAGCCTCAGAGTGTTCCCCGAATCACGACGACACCCGAGTTGGAAGAGTTGGTAATATCTTGGGTTACTCAATATCGAACTGAGGTCGATGATGCAATTATTCACGTCCAAACGCTATCATCCCAAGTTGTTTTATCCTCAATTGAAGCTGGCGATATGGATCTGGCAATCCTAGGCATCGACCCACCAGAGAGTTTGTTTGCCACTCCACTCTCTCGCCAGGCGGTTGTCGTAGTGGTGAACCCTGAAAATGATGTGGACTCTCTAAATCTCGATCAGCTTAGAGCGCTATTTTCTGGTCGCGCATATTCTTGGGAAGGAATAACTGGAGAAATTAATAGTGCCCAACCAGTTGTGCCACTTCAGGGCGACTCAACCAGGATCGTTTTTGAGCAGGTTGTCATGGATGAGGCCTCCTTTACGCCAAACGCACTTTTGGCCCCCACACCAAATCTAATGCGTGGGATGATTGTGGAGGACTCAGGCTCTATTGGATTCGTATTGCAGAACTACATCGACAGCGAGTTGAAGCAAATTGGAATCGAGGGTGTGTTGCCGGGAAATGTTACAGATCAGGCAGGCGATTATCCATTGTGGATCGATATTTTGGCTGTTTCGATTGAGGAGCCTCAAGGAGTTTTGAGGGATTTTGTTGTTTGGTTGCAAGGGTTAGAGATCCGATAAATTTTCCTCAAGCGTAATATGAGTGCACTGAAATAACTACCCTCAATGCGAGTGGAGGCGTCCTCTTCTTGCGATTGACCTTTTTTCAGTGGAGTCATGACACTGCAATCTATGTTCTGTACTTATCACAGGAAGGGATTTGCCCTGCGCTCCTGATTCACAGTTGTTGCAGGACCGTGCCCTGGGAGAAGTTGAAAATCGTCGGGTAATGTCATGACGTGCTCTTGAATACTGCTTAGGAGTTGATCCCAGCTTCCCCCCGGCAAATCGGTTCGACCCACACTCATATTGAAAATCAAATCGCCACAAAATACCAATTTTTGACTCTCGATTACGAATATCACGTGACCGGGAGAATGACCGGGCGTGTGTCGGACTTCGATTGCATGATTTCCCAAGTTGAGTTGCATTCCATGTTGCAGGGAAATGGTGGGTTCAGGTCCTGGATCAAACTCGCCCATCCCGAAAGCTGGAGCTCCGCCAAGGGCGCGCCAGAGAGGTTGATCTTCTGGATGGAGAGCCACCTCAATAGGATGATTGAGCGAGTTAGCAATTTGTGCTGCGCCACCAAAATGATCAAAGTGAGCGTGTGTGAGCCATAAATATGCGATCTTCCAGTCAAGCTCTTTGGCCGCTTGCACGATCTGCTCTCCGTCAGCACCTGGATCGATGACGACGGCTATTTTTGAAATTGGGTCGCCTACTAAATAGGCATTGGTCATAACCGGGCCAACTTCGAAGGTTTGGATTTCCAATTGATAATTTTCACTGATATCAGTCACTGCTTCTCCGTAGGTTCTACTGTTGAGATTTCAATTTTATAATCCACCGTGTCTTGCTGTTTGGGTGGCTTGTTCCATGTGATATTGTTTATCCAGGAAGAGTAAGAAGCCAACTATACCCTACTTTTGAGCCATGTTAGACTGAGCGTATCCCAAATTCGGAGGCACGAATGATATCTTACCCGCCAGAACCCTTCCGCATCAAGGTTGTTGAAAAAATCCAGTTGTTAGACCGCGAGGCGCGGGAGAAGGTGATGGAAGAGGCTGGTTTTAATGTCTTTAATATCGCTTCGAAAGATGTATATATCGATTTATTAACAGATTCGGGCACGGGAGCGATGAGTGACCAACAATGGTCCGCAATAATGCAGGGTGACGAGGCATATGCTGGAGCGAGATCCTTTTATCGTTTGAAAGAGTCGGTTGAGAAGATTTTTAGCTTCAGGTATTTTATCCCTACTCACCAAGGCCGCGCGGCAGAGAATATCTTGGCAGAACTGCTGGTTCGACCTGGAACGATGGTTCCATCAAATACTCATTTCGATACAACCCAGGCAAACATCCTTGCTCGAGGTGGACGTCCCGAGAATTTAGTAATTTCCGAGTCAGAGGATCCATCTACAAGATACCCATTCAAAGGCAACATGGATGTTGCCAAATTAGAAAGGGTGATTGAGGAAGTTGGAACTGAGAACATTCCATTGGGGATGATTACCATTACCAATAATGCTTCAGGTGGGCAACCCGTTTCCATGGAGAACATCCGGCAGGCGAGTGAGGTTTATCGGAGGCATAAGATCCCATTTTTCATTGATGCCTGTCGTTATGCAGAGAACGCATTTTTTATTAAGTCGCGTGAATCTGGGTATGAAAACAAGCCCCTTTTGCAGATTGCAAACGAGATATTTTCATATGCAGACGGTGTAATTATGAGCGCCAAGAAGGATGCTATCGTCAACATCGGTGGCTTCCTCGCCATGAATGATGAGCAGCTCTTCAACCAGGCGCGCAACAAACTTGTTTTAAGAGAAGGGTTTCCCACATATGGTGGCTTGGCAGGACGAGACTTGGATGCCATTGCAGTTGGATTGTGGGAGGGCCTGGAAGAAAGTTATCTCGAGTATCGAGTTGGACAGACGAAGTATTTCGGAGAGCGATTATTACAGATCGGTGTTCCCATCGTCGAGCCCCCCGGAGGTCACGCGATTTACGTAGACGCAGGTATGATGCTCTCGCATATATCACGAGATATATTTCCGGGACAGGCGCTCTCGATTGAACTTTATTTAGAAGGTGGGATCAGAGCAGTTGAATTGGGATCGGTTGCCTTTGCATACGAAGATCCAAGCACAGGTGAAACAATCTACCCAGCTCTCGAAATGTTGAGATTAGCGATCCCTCGCAGAGTTTACACTCGCGCCCATTTCGATTTTGTCGTGGATGTATTCGGTCGAATTATGGAGAATCGTGAAACGATCCCGGGATATCGGCTCACATATGCTCCGAAATTACTGCGACACTTCACAGCCGCATTTGAGCCGGTTCAATAGACCGAATAGGAAAGTGTCGCTTTTAGAAGGGAATATTGTGCAGTGTTTCTTTTAAGAGGTGAGGTATGAATCAGTGCTCATTTCAATATAAGCCGGTTCTTCCCAACGAATCACCGCAATGCGGGGAGGGATGAGAAAGCTGTTTGCGAAATCATCGAACCTTCCTCCCGATTGTCGATAACTGACAATGAGGGGGTCTGGCGCGAGAAGAATCCGAGCAAAGTAGTCCTTCAATTCCCAAAGATAAGGGGATAAGAGCTGGGGGAGCCCCATATTCTTTCCATGATCACTCTCGCCAATAGCAAGCATAATGCCCTGAGCGATTGCATAGCGGTGCTCATCCTCTGGTAAATCTCCAGGAATAATGACACGCCCACCGATGTAGATGGGACGATTTAGGGTCTCTTCCCAGGCGTTATATGTACCTAATAGATGGGCTGGTGGATTGACGAATACCTCGGGAGGGTTTCGGAGAATTTCTTCAACTGGCACCGGTGGATGCGTAATCTCCAAATGGGAGACCAAGCCTAATGCGAGATTTTGTACAAACCAACGTCTTTCTTCTTGGGTCGTAAGAAACATACCAAATTGCCCCTTTGATGACAACAATTCTTAGCAGGAGAGGGATTTTTACCCAGGATCCGCCATCCCCATTTTAGCTCCTGCCCTGCACAAAGCCCCTTACAAAGCCCTAACAGTTTTGTTGCTTGCCCGTCAATTCGCTACTCTTCGGGTGATCAAACACAGCCCAAATCGCCCTGTTATGAAAGCCAGTAGAATGATTGACGTTGGGTATTCGGCATCACAAACGGATCAATCCATTATTAGCATTTACATCCATTCAACAATTTAAATGCTACATTCCAAATGCCCAACCTCGTTGACTGACCCTGAGTGTATTACAGATCATAGGGCATATGTCTCCACGAAGATGTGTTGTGATCTGTGGTGGGCTATCTAAAAAGCACTCCGATACACTGCCATTCCTCCAAAAACACAGCGTATGGGCAACTGGCCAGTTGCCCGTACACCTGAGGCCTTTGAAGAGCATCTTTAATAAGTCAACTTACTCGCGCTATTGCAGATCTGAAATACCCTTTTAGGACAGCCCCCATATGTCGAATTCTTTCTCTGTGAGAGATTTTCCGTCTTTCATGGAATGCACCCCTGCCCCTTTCTTCCTTGACAATCCGATTTGCGCTTCTTAGAATGAGTATTGATAATCAAACACAGGCAGGGGAGAGATCTGTCTAGACAGACACCGAAGGGGCAAACCTCGTACTATCGTGCAAATGCGTGGTGAAACTCTCAGGTAAAAGGACCCTGTCTGTTTATAACTCTGGAGAGCCATTAGGCACCGAAGGGGCAACCCGTCTATGGACGGCGAATCTCTCAGGTTGATGACAGAGGGCGCACGCAAATTCTGCGTGCGTTATTTTCGTTGTCCCGTGTTTGATGCACAAAGAATGGAGGCTTAAATGCAAATTCCTGACGATCTTAAATTCACCGAGAACGATGAGTGGATCCGAGTGGAGGGCGAAATCGGAACCGTTGGGGTAACGGATTATGCCCAGGATCAGTTGTCAGATGTGGTTTATGTTGAAATCACAGTCGCCGTTGGGGATGCGATCTCTAAAGGCGAGATGTTTGGACTGATCGAATCAGTTAAAGCTGCGGCGGATGTTTATATGCCCGTAGCTGGTGAACTGACCGAGATCAACGAATCTTTGGTCGATACCCCCGAACTCGTTAATTCGGATCCGTATGGCGCGGCATGGATAGTTAAGTTTAAGATATCCAGCCCCGATGAATTGGATGGATTATATGATCCAAGCGCTTATGAAGAGTATGTGAAAGAACGGAGCAGTTGATGACACATATTCCCCACACAGATAATGATCGGCGCCTCATGCTTGACGCCGTTGGGGTGGAGCGGATTGAAGATTTATTCCACGCAATTCCAGAGCATGTGCGTTTTCCAGATTTAGAGCTTCCACCCCCGATCTCTGAACTCGAAATCATGCAGGAGCTCCAGGCATATTCAGAAGCGAATGTCGACTCGAAGAATTTTTCATACTTCCTTGGAGCAGGTGCCTATAATCACTTTATCCCTGCTGTCGTAGACCATACGCTCAGGAGAAATGAGTTTTATACAGCCTATACCCCGTATCAGCCAGAGGTATCACAAGGGACTCTTCAGGCGATTTTTGAATATCAAAGTTTGATAACATCTCTCACCGGAATGGATGTCTCAAACGCTTCGCACTACGATGGTGCGACCGCTCTTGCTGAAGCTGTGATCTTAGCTTCGAACCAGCACAGGATGAAGCGTAAGAAGGTCATTCTCTCACCTGCTATTCACCCCCAATATAGAGAAGTGGTCCGCACATACATGCAAGGTGCTGGCCTGGAGATTATGGGGGACGAGAATTTATCAAGCACGCCAGCTGATCTTGCGGAATTGATTGATGAGAATACGACCTTGGTTGCGGTACAGTATCCAGATTTTTTCGGAAGGATCGAAGATTTTACAGCCCTGGGTGAAGCAGCCAATTCTGCCGGTGCCCTGTTCTGTGTCGTTGTAAATCCGCTTTCATTGGGTTTGCTTAAGCCGCCTTCAGAATTTGGTGCAGATATCGTCGTTGGGGAAGGTCAACCTTTGGGAATTCCACTCTCATACGGCGGTCCTTACCTGGGAATATTCTCGACCAGGGATAAGTATGTTAGGAAGATGGCGGGCAGGTTGGCTGGAGAGACGGTAGACAGTCGTGGACAACGCGGATATGTGCTTACATTAACCCCACGCGAACAGCACATCCGTAGAGAACGCGCTACTTCCAATATCTGCACCAATCAAGGTTTGATAGCCTTGGCAGCTACGGTGTACGTTTCAGTGATGGGAAAGCATGGCCTGCGCAAGGTTGCTGAACTTTGTTATCAAAAAGCCCACTATGCAGCGCAAGAGATAGATAAGCTGGAGGGATACTCCCTCTGGAATACGGGGACCTTCTTCCACGAATTCGTAATCGCCTGCCCCCGTCCAATCCAAGAGATCAATGATGAATTGTTGGACTTCGACATCGTTGGGGGCTACGACCTGGGGAAAGCGTATGATGAATTATCAAATCACATGCTAATAACGGTTACCGAAATGAACGGCAAGGATCAGATCGATGCATTGGTGAGCGCTCTAGAGGAGGTGGGTCATGCCTGAGCCCTTGATATTTGATCTCTCCTCGCCTGGCCGAAAAGGAGTCAGCATGCCTGATTCTGATGTCCCGCATACAGAACTGCCCCAAGAGTTCGTGCGGGAGATCCTACCTTTGCCAGAGGTTTCGGAGATTGATGTCGTTCGACACTTTGTCCGATTATCTCAACTGAATTACTCCATCGACACCGGGTTTTACCCACTCGGTTCATGCACAATGAAATACAACCCGAAAGTGAATGAAGATGCAGCCAGGTTGGCAGGGTTTGCATTCTCGCACCCTCTCCAGGATCAGGAGCTTTCCCAGGGGAACCTGGCCTTGATGTATGAGGTCCAAGAATGGCTTAAGGAGATTGGAGGATTCTCGGGAGTTAGTTTACAACCCGCCGCTGGGGCACATGGAGAGCTCACGGGACTGCTGATAATCGCAGCATACCATCGTGATCGGGGCGACCACAAACGCAAGGTGATCCTCGTTCCAGATTCAGCCCACGGCACTAATCCAGCGAGTGCAATCATGGCTGGACTGCAGTTAATCGAACTGCCCTCTGACGACCGAGGCAACATCGATCTCGATAAGTTGAGAGAAATTTGTGATGAAACGATCGCAGGTGTGATGCTCACCAACCCCAACACCCTCGGACTTTTTGAAGAACATGTTCAAGAAGTTGCCAAGCAAGTCCACGAATGTGGAGGGTTGATTTATGGTGATGGAGCAAACATGAATCCTCTGCTGGGAATCGTCCGTCCCGGTGATTTGGGTTTCGATGTTTTGCACTACAACTTGCATAAGACCTTTTCAACCCCTCACGGTGGCGGAGGTCCGGGATCCGGCCCTGTTGGTGTGTTAGAGCACTTGGTTGATTTCTTGCCAGGACCTGTAGTTGATGTAGTCGATCCAGGTGATGAGCAGCTGCCTCCGCTCTTCGGGTTGGTTACGCCGGAAAAGAGCATTGGTCGCGTTAAGGCGTTCCACGGTCATTATGGGATGATCGTTCGAGCATACACGTATATGCGCATGCTGGGAAAATCGGGCATGCGAGCGGTCGCTGATCATGCGGTGTTGAGTGCGAATTACCTGCGGGTAAAGCTTGGTGATACGTATCACATCCCTTTTGATCGCATCTGTATGCATGAATTTGTTGCAGAGGGTCGCTGGTCTGATGCCAAAGATATTCATGCTTTGGACATTTCCAAGCGACTGATGGATTTTGGCTTCCATCCCCCAACCAACTACTTTCCCTTGATCGTCCATGAGGCTCTCATGATAGAGCCGACAGAGACGGAGAGCATTGAAACTCTGGACGCTTTTGTGGAGGCAATGCTCAAAATCGCTGAGGAAGCAAAATCTAACCCTGAATTACTTCGGACAGCCCCTCACACAACCCCCTTTGGACGGTTGGATGAAGTTAAAGCTGCTCGGGAGCTTGTGCTCTGCTGCCGCCCTGAGGTGATCCAGAAGGCATAGGGGTGGTGTTGGACATTCTCAGTCCCAGCATTTTCATGAAAGAATGGCGGCGGATCTCGATTTTGAGATCCGCCGCAAGCATAATCGGTTTGAGGGACAAATCTAATTTGGTGTGAACCAATCCCTTAGCTCAAATATCCTCATGGTGCCTGCCAAGCACCTGGAGAGAAATCTGATCAAGACGGATTTGACGAATTAAAGGACGAAGCGCCTGGGCAATTAATTGCCCAGGCGCTCACGTCCGATACGATAACTGCTCCGGTCCCCTCGCTGCAGGAGCCTGAGTTATTATCCTTGTTTTCAGTTTACAGCATGAAGCTCAATGGAGTCTGAACCTCAGGACTTAGGG
>JAGLGG010000238.1 GCA_023144145.1 Anaerolineales bacterium
GCGGAGGCACAGGTTTTCATTGATAATGTCTTCGTCTAATTTTGTAGGTCAGGTTTCCATACCTGACCGATTTTCATTGAGGCCTGCTCGACATATTCGCGATTTCGCCGGTCGAGTGCGTGACTAAAAAATGTGCCATTGAAATGCGTAGGGGCGAAGCATTTGGCCTGAGGTCCGCTCAGGTTGCATCGGCCAACCAAAGCAAAGCTTAGGCCCAATGCACTCCACATAAACGCATTCCTGCCCCTACCACGGGTGCTTCGCCCTTACAGAAACTCATGCAGGAACGCTCCCTCAACAGAAGGAACCAAAGCTCACATATTCACCTGCTCCTTTTTTACGCTAGGAAGTACAACCGTAAAACTGGAGCCCTCACCCTCAGTGGACTCAACCCAGATGCGGCCATTGTGATTATCCAGGATGGATTTCACGATCGCCAATCCAAGGCCGGTGCCAGGGAGGTGCTCCGGAACGTTGCTGCCTCGGAAGAACCGGTCAAATAAGTACGGCATATCTGATTTCGGAATTCCTGGTCCAGTATCGGTTACATTCAGAATAACTTGGTCATCTTCAGCTTTTGCATGGAAAGAGACCTTCCCTTGATTGGGCGTATATTTGATAGCGTTATCCAGTAGATTGGTAAGCATTTGCCGTATACGAATTGGGTCACCGAAAACACTACCAATATCTCCCTCAATTTGAAGATCCAATTCTATCCCCGCCGCTCCGGCAGCACCCGCCACACTATCGTAAGATCCTCTAGCAATCTTCTCAATGGAGATGACCTCCTTCGTCGTGGCGAGCCCAGCTTCGATGCGACCAAGATCAAGTAAATCACTGATCATCAGGGATATTTGCTGAACACTGCTGTGTACGCGTTGAATAAAGTCCTGTTGCTGCTTGTTCACCTCACCAGCACGTTCAATCAACTCAATATATCCAAGTATTGAGGTGAGCGGCGAACGCAGATCGTGGGATACGGTTGTGACGAACTCGGACTTAATTCGATCTAACTCTTTCAAGTGGGTGATATCCTGCATCACGATAGCCTGTCCGACACCTTCAATCGGGGTTCGTTGTGCGCTGAATATTCTTCCATCCAAAAGCTCCAGTTCTTCACGCCTAGTCATCTCACCGTTAGTTTCAATAAGTGCAATAAGTCTAGGGTCATTAAAGATTTGCCTGACACCCAGTCCAATTGGGTTTTCCTCGATCCCCAATGCTTGGTGAGCAGTGCTGTTGATCAGCAGGAGCCGATTATCACCATCGATTACAATCACCCCGTTTTCGATTTGTGCAATAATAGTCTCAAGCTGCAACCGCTCGGTCTCAGATCTCAAAAAAAGCTGAGCATTTTCAATGGCAAGCGCAGCGTAATCCGCAATTGCCATTAAGATGTCGCGATCTTGAGTCGTAAGCTTTTGGCCCGGAGTTCGGTTATCAACACCGAGGACACCAATGATTTTTTCGCGCAATTGCAGAGGGACATATAAGAGAGAGTGAACCAAATAGGAAGTCTTAATTTTTTGGGGTGTGGTTTCATCAAGGAAAACTGGCTGACCTGACGATATTACCTGTCCCGCGAGAGAGTCGTCTGCGTAAACCCGAAATGTACGTGCAAACTCATCATCGAAGTTCTTCGAAGCTCTCATATAGAGCTCACCGCTCCGATCATCCAAGAGCAGAAGACTGCCTTCTTCTGCGCCAGTAAGGCGCACAGCTGTATCAACCGCGCCACTCAATACCTCATCCAATTCGAGCATGGCTGATTTTTCTGTATCCGTGGCGAGTCTTTCAGATGATACAGAAGGCTCATCTGTGGCTTTTCGATCACGTATCCCCTGCGGACCGATCGCAATCAGCTCCCTCCATTTACTCGCCGATGACAAAGCCCGATGGATTGAATCCAGGAGCGTATCTGGATCAAAAGGTTTGACAAGGTAATCAACAACCCCGGCTCGCAATCCTTCTACTATCAGCGATTCAGTACTCTCCCCGGTCATTAAAATAACCGGCAATAAGGGTCTTTCAAGCTTCAGCCGACGCACTAACTCCATACCGGTGAGGTTTGGCATTTGTTGATCTGTGATGACCAGATCCGGCTCTAATTCGTTAACCAAACTAAGTGCAGACATTCCATCACCAACTGACACAACTCGAAAATCAGCAAGAGTAGCCAGAGCTTCTTCGAGATAATCTCGTATCTCCTGGCTATCATCTGAGACCAAGATTAAGGGTTCAACCATTACGAACCGCCATCTTACAATTTTCTATACTGCGCGAGATCATTTCCCAGCCAAGACTGAAGAACATAGCGAACAACCAACAAAATGCACCTCGGTCAAGCCCGCTGTTCAGCAGTTGTCCACTATGAGGTTCTATTTGATGATTAGGCATGAAACTTATGGAGTGGGGTTAAAAATATTTGGCTTATCGGGGTCTTTGGAATCCATACTCTCAGAAGATCCGATCCGCTCAATGAGATCTCTCACCTGTGACGAGATCTTTTCTAATCTCGCGTAAACCTCAGGATCATAAACATCATCTATGAGCTGTGTCAATTCGAGATCAATTGAATCCAACGGATCCTTCATTTCAGTTAATACTACTGGATCTAATTCTTCCTCCGAATGAGTTTGTGTAACAACCTGCTGCAATCTCTTCGCCCGAGCCTCGAGTGCTTGAAACAAACGGGCATTCACAAGAGAAATCGAAGCATAATCCGCTACGGCTTCCAGCATCGCTTGATCTCTCTCAGAAAATGGATTCACATCTTCCCTGGCGACACACAACACACCAATCGGTTGATCACGTACTTTTGTAGGTGCGATCAAGACAGCTTTACAAAACTTCGCAAGTTCGAATTGTGAGAGGCCATCGCCATGAATGCTCAGCGATTGCCCAGACAACATTACCAATGAACTGACATCATCTATCCATGGCTTATGCATTCGATTCGAAAATTGAGAAGGCAGATTTCGATGTGCCCGTAGAATGAGCTGTTTAGTTGTTTCGTCTTGCAAGAGCATCCAGCCCATATCTGCTTCAGAAACGTAAAGGCTGCCTTCCATCAGTTTGGTAAACAGCTTGTTCTGATCAGTAGTGGATGTAACCACCTTGCCGATACCGTAAAGAGTAGTCAATTCCCGAACACGCCGTTCGAGCAAGGCGTTGCTTTCGCTTAGTTGATCGGCAAGATGCTGCCTCTCACGCCGAAGGCGCAAATCATTCAGCGCGCGTTCCAATGCAGCGACAACTTCTGTTTCCCG
>JAGLGG010000239.1 GCA_023144145.1 Anaerolineales bacterium
ACCAGAACAGGGACTTCCAAACCTTGAGAGCGAAGAGCAACAAGTAAATCTTTTCCGGACAAACCCGGTGCAGTGAGACTAGCAATAATCAAGTCTGGATTATAGGTAAGTGCTCTTTCGATTGCACGACCACCCTCAGTTTCCGTTTCAACTTTGTAGCCTAGTGGTATGAGTACTTGGTTCCCTAAAAGATCCAGAACACTTGGATCTTCATCGACCACTAGAATCCTATCGCCATGTCTTTGTGATCTCATGTCGGTATGATAGCATGGATGGTTATTCGGCGGGAGTCGACCTCACCCATGAGCTTAGTACTATTCCTTTCCATCGGTCTGCCTTGTCTTACCGCACCCAAAATTTGCCAGAATGACAAACCAATCCACCAGGAATTATAGCCATCACATAACGCTAATTCCTAAGCCTATGAATCCAGTATTCGAATAAATATAATTGAACTACACTCTAAGTGCTTTTATTTCGGTAATAATCAGGCTTTGTTTGATTTGTTAGAATCGTATAAGAACGCTCTCTATTATCTTGACTCGCTTTCAATGAGAACCTTACAATTGAATTGGGAAATATGATGAATTATAAGGATTACTACAAAATCTTAGGGGTAGAACGAAGCGCCGATGAAAAAGAAATTAAACGCGCCTATCGGAAATTAGCTCTGCAATTTCACCCTGATAAAAATCCAGGCAATAACGAGGCTGAAGAGCACTTCAAAGAAATTAATGAAGCCTACGAGGTATTGGGTGATTCGACCAAGAGACAGAAATATGATCAACTGGGCAGCTCCTATAAGGCTTGGGAACGCACGGGTGGTGCTCCAGGCGGATTCGACTGGTCACAATGGACCGGAGGCGCACCTGGGGGTGTGCACGTCGAGATGGGTGACCTGGGCGACCTATTTGGATCGGGCTTTTCTGACTTTTTCAACAGCATTTTCGGAGGTTCACCTGCTCAAGGTACACGAGGTTTCGGTCAGCGCCGGATACGTGGCCGCGATATCGAACAGGCAGTTTCTATCAGCCTAACCGAAGCATTTTTAGGGACGGCAAGGATCCTCGAGCATAATGGAAGCAGATTAGAGGTCACCATACCCAAAGGCGCCCAAACTGGCACCAAGGTGAGAATCGCTGGCAAAGGGCAGCAGGGTCCAGCTGGTCCTGGCGATCTTTACCTGAAAATCCGGGTTGAGTCAGATCCACGATTCGTGAGGGATGGAGATAATCTTAAGACCGATGTCGAGGTCGATTTGTACACTGCTGTATTGGGCGGCGAAGGCCTGGTTTCAACGCCCAAGGGACCGGTTATCCTGACAATCCCTGCCGGAAGTCAGCCAGGTCAGATTTTTCGTCTTAAGCAGCGCGGTATGCCAAAAATGCGCACCCCTGACTCCTCGGGGGATTTATACGCTACACTTAAAGTTTCATTACCGGAACAGTTGAGTTCAGAAGAGCTTGACCTATTTGAGCAATTGGCTCGTTTGCATCCAGATGGTGCATAACATACTCTTTTATAAGGACACCCAATATAAATGAAAATCTTTCACGTTCGACTCGTATTTTCAGTATTGGCATTGGCGGCAATCGCATGCTCGATCACATTACCCGATCTTGATCAACCAACCGATGAACTTACTGCATCTGCCCCAACCTTCACTCCTTTTGTCTCCACTCCACAACCGACGATCCCTGGTGTCGTACGCCCATCACTCTTAGAAAATGTCGATTTAGTTGATCTGTATCAACAAGTGAATCCTGGAGTTGTCACAATCTGGACTTATGCAGAATCGGGAGGTCCTCACGACGAACTTACCCCAACTGGACAAGGTTCAGGGTTCGTAATTGACGTTGAGGGTCACATTATCACCAATCAGCATGTGATCGCAGGATCTGATTCAATCGAGGTGGCATTTCCGTCAGGACATCACTTTTGGGCCGAAATCATCGGTGTGGATCCAGACTCCGATCTCGCTCTACTAAGCATTGACGCTCCTGTGAGTGTTCTTTCACCCTTGCCCTTAGGCAATTCCGATTTTGTCCAAGTGGGAGATTTCGTTGTTGCGATAGGCAACCCCTTTGGACTATCTGGTACGATGACTTCCGGTATCGTCTCCGCAATTGGGCGGACTTTGGGCTCCGAACGTGAGGCACCAGGTGGAGGAGTCTTCTCCGCTGGAGCAATTATCCAAACCGATGCAGCCATTAATCCAGGAAATTCAGGCGGTCCACTACTCAATTTGAAAGGAGAGGTAATTGGCGTTAATCGCGCCATTCGAACCGAGAATTTCACCAGCGCTGGAGACCCGACAAATTCGGGTGTAGGATTCGCAGTGCCTGTTAATATTGTGCGCAGGGTGGTTCCATCTTTGATCGC
>JAGLGG010000024.1 GCA_023144145.1 Anaerolineales bacterium
CGACATTAATTGCAGTATTGTTTCTCGGCGGTGTTCAATTGATCTCGCTTGGAATACTCGGTGAGTATCTGGGACGATTGTATGATGAGGCCAAAGGACGCCCCCTGTACATCGTACGAGAAACCGAAGGATCTAAAAAAACAGAATCGGAGGAGTAATAGTTTAAATCATGATTGATCTGCAGGTAATAGAAGATAGGCTCGTGCGATCTGTAGAACGTGCTAAAGAACAAAACATCGTTATTCCAACTTTTGGGCAGATGAAGGATCCGGGGCTGATCCCTGAATCAGTATTGCAGGAGCTAAAGGATATCGGTTTATGGGATGTGAATCCAAGAAACCTTTTCAGAATTACGTGGAAGAATGAACCCAAAGATCATGGTGGAGCCTTCTCAGGGGTAAATTACCTGGAGTTCCCTTCGAGCCTGACAGGAGTTGATGCTCGCATTATCGCCTTAGTTGGCAAGTGGTTTCCAACGGGTTCTCACAAGGTAGGGGCCGCTTTTGCATGCCAGGTTCCGAGGCTGGTGACAGGACAATTCGACCCAACGACTCAGAAAGCAGTCTGGCCATCCACAGGAAACTATTGTCGTGGTGGGGCCTACGATTCGGCTTTATTGGCGACTACTTCTATTGCCATTCTCCCAGAGGGGATGAGCCAAGAGCGTTTCGACTGGTTGGCCAATATCGCTGGTGAGACGATCAAAACACCCGGGAGCGAATCGAACGTCAAAGAAATCTTCGATAAGTGCTGGGAACTGCGTGCATCTGGTGAGGATCTGATGATCTTCAACCAATTTGAAGAGTTTGGTAATTATCTCTGGCACTATGAAATAACGGGGCATGCCATGGAGGAAGTTCTCGAGAGAGAGCTTAGACCAAACGACCGATATCGAGGTGTGGTTCTTACGACAGGTTCTGCAGGAACGATCGGTTGCGGGGATTATCTAAAGCAAAAATTCCCACTCAGCAAAATTGCCGCTGGTGAAGCGGAACAATGCCCAACATTACTAGAGAATGGATTCGGCGCTCACCGCATTGAAGGCATCGGCGACAAACACGTGCCCTGGATACATAATGTCAAGAACACAGATATGGTGATGGCCCTGGACGATAATGTCATCGTTAATCTGGCGCGCTTGTTTAATGAGCCTGAGGGTCACACCTACTTGATGGAAAAGGGTGTTCCTAAGGATTTTATCGAGAAACTTGATCTGCTGGGATTCTCTGGCATTGCCAATCTTTCGATGGCAATTAAATTTTCTAAATACTATGAGCTTGGACCAGATGATGTCATCATCACCATTCTTACAGATTCGATGGATCTCTATCAAAGTCGCTTGAAAGAGATGCATGAAGATGTTGGCACTTATACACAAAAAGATGCCGCAGCAGATTTTTCCAGGTATTTGATGGGGTTGACCACCGACAGCCTCTTAGAATTGCGTTATACGGATCGAAGGCGTGTCCATAATTTGAAATACTTTACCTGGGTTGAGCAGCAGGGTAAGACTTATGAAGAAATTTTGGCTCAATGGTACGATCAAGACTATTGGACCAGCATTCAAAACCAAGTCCCTGAAATTGACAATCTCATTATGGAATTCAACCAAAAGGTGGGGATTATAAAGTAATTATCCATGCAGTAGGGGGTGCATCATGCAGGAAATTCAAGCTGAAGACCTGATTCTGGTCGCTATTTTAAAGAGCCCGAGGGATTTAGATATCGCTCGGGTGCTCGGTTGGTATCGGATTCCATTAGCAACCTCACCAAAAACAATCCGAGTTGATTGGCTCGCTTTTTATCAAACTGCTGCCTTTGGCGAGCAGCGATGGTCGGTTAGGTTTGTGGCGAAGGTAAAGGGACATGAGTTAGTATCACGCAAAGAGATCCTTCATGATGAGCCAGATCATCCAAGAGCAAATGAGCCATATTTCAAAATCCAATTGGGACGAGTGATTTCACTTCCGCGTGTCATTCACTCGAAGTCATGGCGAAGATTTACATTTTTATACACAACAGGAGCACGACTGAAAACCGCGCAAGATCTTGGTGATCTCACAGTGCCTGCTTCCGATGAGCATGACATGCTCTGGAAACTTCTGAGAGAACGAGGGGAAAAATTCGGCGAGAATGGCGAGATTAGTTCGACCTGAATCATAGGCGGATGAAATGGCAAAAGTCTTAATTCGTGGGGGAACGCTAATTACGGCTGAGAAAACTCATATCGCCGATGTTCTTATCGATGGCGAGAGGATTTCGAGCATTGGCCAGAACCTGAGTGAGGATGATGCTGAAGTAGTAGATGCTGAGGGGAAATTCATCCTTCCGGGGGGGGTAGATCCACACGTGCATCTGGACCTGCCAATGTTCGATACGGTCTCATCTGATGATTACTACACAGGTGGCAAAGCTGCAGCTTTCGGCGGAACAACAACGGTTTTGGATTTTGTCTCTCAAGACTATTCCACTCTTAAGGAATCAGTCCAAGCATGGCGTCAGAAATCTAGCGGAAGGGCATCTATTGATTTTGGATTACATATGAACGTGAGCAGATTCGATCAGGACATTCTTGCGGAAATTCCTTTTTTAATCAGAGAGGGGATTACGACTTTAAAGATTTTTACTGCATATAACAATCGTCTGAGGATCAATGATGGCGAAATCTTCCAAGTCATGCGGGAGGCAGCAAAGAGTGGTTTCTTAACATTGTTACATGCAGAAAATGGGGATGTGATCGAGTTGCTTACTGACGAGGCCCTAGCAGAAGGAAATACTGCGCCGATCTGGCATGCTCGCACGAGACCAGCCTGGGGTGAGGCCGAGTCTGTATTGAGAGGAATTGCTATTGCTGAGCAAGCAAACGCACCACTTTATGTGGTTCATTTGAGCACGGTTGGAGGCCTTGATCAGTTGAATTACGGTCGTAAGCGCAGTGTAAATGTCATGGGAGAGACATGTCTAGCTTACCTGTTTTTCACCGAAGCAGATCTCGAGCGTGAAGATGGTGCCAAATGGATTTGTTCGCCTCCCATGCGCACAAAGGGTGATAACGAAGCGCTCTGGAGCGGGCTCAAGATGGATCAAATCCAGGTCGTCGCTACAGATCATTGTCCCTTCTTTTTTGATGGCTCAACCCCTATTGAATATGAGGGTGAAATGGTCTCGATCCCAGGCAAAGAATTGGGAGCGAATGATTTCACCAAAATTCCCAATGGGCTGCCCGGGGTTGGTGATCGGATGCCGATGCTATGGTCTTACGGTGTTGGAAAGGGGAGATTGACGCCCAACCAATTTGTTGCTCTCACGAGCACAAACCCCGCTAAAATTTTCGGCCTTTACCCTACGAAGGGTGCGCTTAAGGAAGGCTCTGATGCCGATATTGTGATTTGGGATCCTGAGGTAAAAATTTCCTACGGAGTTGACATTGCACGTCATCGAACCGATTACAATCTTTTCGAAGGCTGGGAGATCAAAGGCTACCCTGAAAAGGTTTTCCTTCGGGGAGAATTGATCGTGGATGGTGATCAATGGCTAGGGAAAGCTGGCATGGGGAAGTTTCTCGAGCGAGTGCCCTTTGCGGAGATAATCTAATACTTGCCAGATTAAAAAAGGTATCGAACCTCCAAGAGAATATTGAATTCACCGTAGGGGCGACTGGCCAGTCGCCCTTACAACATATATATGAGATATAAATAGCAATTTCTATGCGGGAACGCAGCATTCTACGTCCTTGTGCCCAAATCGTAGGGGTTATTCAAGACTTAAGGATTATCGTCACGTGGCGTACGGGCAACCGGCCGGTTGCCCATACAGCTAGATGTTTTTGTGCGAGGTTCGATAATATTAGGGAGTGTATCGGCAAACGTACGCGAAGCTTACGCGCGATGCAACCTGGGCTTCGCTCAGCGCGAGACGTTTGTCTCCGTTTTATATTAGAGGCTCTAAAGTTTCCAAGAAAACAATTCTCTCCCCTACACATTATGCAAAAAATCCTACATGCCTAGTCCATAACAACCCCTTCAACCTTGTTCCCCCTCAACCCACATGCTAGAATTTCAATTAGACCTCGGATCAAAGGTCGTTGTGGGGTGTAGCCATAACGGCGTTGAGCATCCCCGCTCTCCGACAAGCGCCTTTAGGTCCTGCAATCCCCAGCGACTAATTGATGAAAATTTGGAATCAATACCTCCTGCCAAAAACGATTGATACGGCGATGAGCCTTCTATTAGAACATGAAGGGTATGCCCGATTAATCGCAGGAGGGACAGATCTTCTATTGGATATTCAGCAAGGACGCCATGATCCAATTGATACGTTAATAGACATCACACACATCCCTGAACTACAACAAATCACGATAGAAGAAGATCAAATATTATTGGGCAGTGCCGTTACACACAGCACAATCCTAGAAAACCAAGATCTTCAAGAAAATACCAGATGCCTTGTGCAAGCATGTTCTGGGATTGGTGGCTCGCAGGTTAGAAATGTGGCAACCATTGGGGGGAATGTGGCTCACGCGCTCCCTGCTGGGGATGGGTCTATCGCGCTACTGGCGTTAAACGCAGAAGCGAGAATTATCAGTAAAGATGGCGAGCGATGGGAACTCATGGAAAATCTTTTTACAGGACCTGGGATCCCAAGTTTTGATCCATGCAAAGAACTGTTGGCTTGTTTTCGATTTTCGATCCCCAAGCGTAATGAGCGAACTGCTTTCCATCGGGTCATGAGACCACAAGGCGTGGCCATAGCCATTCTGAACATGGCGATTTGGATGCAAGAAGCGGATGAAGGGATTGTTGAGAACATTAGAATTGCGGTTGGACCTGCGGGCCCAGTGCCTTTCAGAGCGAGACAGACTGAGGATTTCTTGCGCGGTCACCAACTGAAAGAAGACGTTATTGCGCAAGCATCAGAAATATTAAGGGCAGAGGCGAAATTACGTACAAGCCGGCATCGCGCCACAAAAGAATACCGGAAACATTTATTAGGGTATTTGTTGAAAACGGTAATGAGTAAGTAACAAGCGGAGACTGGAGACTAGGCGCAATAAAGAACA
>JAGLGG010000240.1 GCA_023144145.1 Anaerolineales bacterium
AGATATCTACATTCCGATACTATTCAGTGAGTGGCCGTTTGAAAATGTAATAATGTCCGAAAGAATCGTTTGTCAATTGATTACTTACCATTTCCCAACCATCTTTTCCAAATTCATTTAAAAACTCAACATGCCTATCTGGAATAACATTGTATTGTTTGTATTTAATTTGTGTTGGCCAAGGCAGCATTACCTTTTGATGTCCGTCAACAATGATTTCGGTAGAACCTTCACTTTCTAGGAGTTGCACAACACTGTACTCCCAGTTCTGTATCGTGCCGCTCGTTGAAAACTCCCAATTCTCCATAATGCCCTCCTTTACGCGTAACAACTCCAGAATAACACACATCTATTTCGGAGCTATTGTCAGAAAGATTAAAAGTAATTGATAGTTAGAAACCCTTGGAATTTCAAACTTGACACGTCTTTGAATAAGTTCCTCTTCCTACACCCAACACAACATTGCGAGAATAGCCCTCGTATGCGAAGCTATAGTGTCACGTGATTTGCCCTTATCCAGCAAGTCTTATTGGAACCGGATGATACCAAAGTTGGTGAACGCATAAGCCCCTTCAATGAAGGGTTTCAGAATTCGATTATACCGATCAAGGTTGCAGGTCTTGATAGTTTTTGAGTGTCCGGATTCTATGAAAAGGTTAACAATTTCCAGCTTTCCCGTAATGTTATAATGATCGTTTGAAGATGGGGAATTTCCACTGGAATTCTGAGCACAAGTCTTGGCATCACGTGCACAATCTGCGTGTGGGTTCGACCCCCACCTTCCCCACTCACCGGAGTATATTCTTATAGGTGTCTAACGTAAGCGAGCCTAGGGTTGCGCTCACAGAAAAAGAAATCTTACGCGAAATTAAGGACCGCCCAGGATGAGTTCGCTCATCCACGTGGAAGGGAAAAAGATTGAAAATTCAAAGTGAAGAACTTGAGAGCCGCCAGACCCAATTGACAATCGAGCTCCCGCTGGAGCGTCTCGACGGCGCGATGCGTGCTGCTGCAAAAAGGCTTGCCAAGAACACCAAAATCCAAGGGTTTAGGCCTGGAAAAGCGCCCTACAATGTGCTCCTGAGTAGATTGGGAGAAGAAGTAATATTTGAAGAAGCCCTGGAAGTGCTTGGACAGGACGTATATCGTGAGGCTTTAGATGAAAGTGAAATTGAGCCTTATGCCCCGGGCTCATTCGACGAAGTTGTGAGTCGAGATCCACTCGTCCTGCGCTATACAGTGCCGCTCGCACCCGAAATTGATATTGGCGAATGTCAAGACGTTCGCGTTGATTTTGAAGAGCCCAATGTTGACGATAGTGCAGTCGATCAGTTTATGGAAGACCTAAGGCAAAGACAAGCCCTGATAGAGCCTGCCGATCGAGCGGTGCAAGAGGGCGATGTTGTGGTGGTTGATATCTCCGGAGAACTAAAGGGCGAAGAGGCTGAGGAATCAACACTTCTGGATGAGAAGGGATTCTCCATTCTCGTTGATAAAGAGGTTGATTGGCCAGTTCCCGGGATTGCTACTCAACTCGAGGGCTTGGAGGCAGGCCAAGAAAAAACTTTTGATTATACCTTCCCCGATGATTATACAAACGAGGACATGCGCGAGAAAACGGCTGAATTCCAGCTGGTTGTACAAGAAGTTAAATCCAGATTGGTCCCGGAATGGACCGATGAATTGGCTAAAAACGTAGGAGAGTTTGACGACCTTCTTTCATTACGAATTCAAGTTCGCGAAAATCTCGAAGCTGAGGCAACGCGACAAAGTAAAGCGGAATACGCTAGCCAAGTAATGGACACCTTGGTGGAGCAATCAACGGTTGAGTTTCCCCCGGTCTTGTTGAAAAATGAGATTCAAGATATGGTTCGAGAACTGGAGCAAAGGTTACGCAGCCAAAATCTAAGCCTCTCTGATTATCTGACCATCGAAGGCAAAAAAGAAGAGGAACTTCAAGAGGAATTAGAACCCCAAGCTGAAGAACGTTTGAAACGCGCTTTGGTACTTGGCAAAGTCGTTGAACTTGAGGAAATCGAGGTTGAAGAGGCTGACATCGAGGCTGAAATTGATAGATTAGTAACAAGCTTTCAAAGTGATGCAGATAAGGAAAGTGCCCGAAATGTGTTCGACAATCCCGTCGGAAGGCAAAGAATCAAATTGGATCTGATATCCGATAAGGCCATTGAACGATTAATGGCAATCGCCAAGGGTGAAGCAGACAAAATCGAAGAGAGCCCGGAAGAATCCGTTGAAGGTAGTGAGCTGTCGATAGACGAACCTGAACAGGATTCTGACGGGGATTTAGAAGAGAGCCCGGAAGAATCTGTTGAAGGTGATGAGATTTCGGAAGACGAACCTGAACAGGATTCCGAAGGGGATAAGGAGTAGGATAATCAAAATGTCACAATTCGATCCACGTTCCGTCGTTCCCATGGTAATTGAAACCTCTGGCCGAGGAGAACGAGCTTACGATATATTTTCTTTGTTGTTGAAGAATCGAATCATTTTTCTTGGTACTCCAATTACAGACCAGGTATCAAATTTGATCGTTGCCCAGCTGCTGTACCTGAACCAAGAAGATCCCGAAAAGAACATTCAGATGTACATAAATTGCCCTGGTGGTGGAATATATTCAGGATTGGCAATTTACGATACTATGCAACAAATTTCCAATCCGATCCAGACCGTCGCGGTTGGTGTCACTGCATCCTTCGGTACTGTGTTGTTAACAGCTGGAACTGAGGATATGCGTTTCGCACTACCACACGCGACAATCCATCTTCACCAACCTCTTGGTGGTACGCAAGGTCAGGCAACGGATATCGAAATCCAAGCAAAGGAGATCTTGCGCCTTCGGGAAAAACTAAATAAGATACTGGTCAAACACTCGAAACAAACGCTCGAGGTAATCGAGCGTGATACCGAAAGAGATTTTTACATGGATGGTGAAGCCGCGATGAAATACGGACTTATCGACCATGTTCTAACCTCTGAAGTAGTTGCGGAAGAGAAAGAAAAGAAAGAAGAGAAAAAAAAGAAAGAGAAAGAGAGTTAATAGATTATGGCCCGCAAGGAGCCAAGCCCGCCAGAATTGAAGCGTTGCTCATTCTGTAACCGTAGCGAAGCTGACGTCCAGCGCTTAATTGCTGGTCCGGAGGGCGTATTTATTTGCAATGAGTGCGTCGACCTGTGTAGGGACATCCTAGACGGTGAATCGCCGCGCGCGCCTTATGCCGGCCTGACTTCTTCCGGTCGTCCATCTCTATCCCCGCAAGAAATATTCACCAAACTGGATGAGTATGTTGTTGGGCAGGATCACGCCAAGCGCGTGCTCTCCGTGGCGGTTTACAACCATTACAAACGCATTGCCAATCGCGGCAGCTCTAACATCGAGTTGGAAAAGAGCAATATCCTTCTCATCGGCCCTACCGGATGTGGCAAGACATTGCTTGCGCAAACCCTGGCAAGGAGCCTGGATGTTCCTTTCTGCATCGCTGACGCAACAGCCCTGACCGAGGCAGGCTATGTCGGAGAGGATGTGGAAAACATCCTGCTTCGCTTGTTACAGGCTGCAGATTTCAATGTGCCGCGCGCTGAGCGAGGCATTGTTTATATTGACGAAATTGATAAAACTGCGCGTAAATCAGGAGATAATCCCAGCATCACCCGTGATGTCTCTGGAGAAGGTGTTCAACAAGCGTTGTTGAAGATCATTGAGGGTGCAAATGTGAATGTTCCCCCTCAAGGCGGTCGAAAACACCCACAGCAAGAGTTTATCCAGGTCCATACAAAAGATATTTTGTTCATTTGTGGCGGCACGTATGATAGTCTCGCAGATATTATTTCTGAACGCATCGGGCGTCGAGGTAAGTTAGGTTTTCCAGGCACTGTTGAGGATTTCGAAACCCACCACTTAGATGATTCTATGCTGCTGAAGAAGGTTACTCCCGACGACCTCATGAGATTCGGGATGATTCCCGAAATAGTCGGTCGTCTCCCAGTGACAGCGAGTGTTAATCCGCTAGACATCGATGACCTGCGAAAGATTCTCACAGAGCCAAAAAATGCTCTCGTTCGGCAGTATGAACGCCTCTTTGAAATGGACCAAGTTGAACTAGTTTTCACGGAAGATTCGCTCGATGCAGCTGCAGAGATGGCGCTAGAACGAGAGACAGGCGCCCGAGGTTTGCGTTCGATCATCGAGGGCGCCTTGCTGGATGTCATGTATGAGATTCCTTCACGGCCGGAGATTCGCAAGGTTGTTGTGGATCGTGAGGT
>JAGLGG010000241.1 GCA_023144145.1 Anaerolineales bacterium
GGTCGATAAATCGACCCTATAAAAGAGGGTTAGTCCGGTCGCAGCAAAAAACGGCCGTGCGCCATTTTAGGGGAAAAGGGATTTTAGTAGAAAGGTCTATATCGCTGTCATATGGTTTAACTGAAGCCTGGCTTAGGGCGGAATGTCCTTATGCACACCGCCATTCGCCTACACACCAACGAATGAATTACTATCAGCCGTTGGAAATTACATCTCTGATATCTTATCTGGTAGGAATTACCCTTTTTAGGACAACTCCTTCGAAGGATTTCAGGAATTGAAAGACCCTTCCTGTTCGAAGTTAATTAGTAGCGACGCCCCGCTGGGGCGTCGAACCCACAAAGCCTGTCCAGTAAGGATTGGTCACTCATCCCAACCATAAAACCTTACGGATATCCTTTTAATTGTATCTAGGCCCCATCGCGCCTGGGTGCCGGTGCGTGAATTGTATGTACGGGCGAAGCAATCGGCCTGAGCTACGCTCAGATTGTGCAAGCAGAGGCCTAAGCGATACTTAGGTTGCACCCTCCACAATTGGTAGTTGGCTCACCACCAGGAATGCTTCGCCCTTACACCTCCATAGTACGAGTCTGGGGTTATGATCCGCGCTGTATTTTGCATACGCGTAAAATCACATATCTATAAATGTTTATTGGGCGCAATAAAATTGCGCCCCTACGCCTGAGGATAGCCTTTTGGGACAGGACCTATGTTAGATAGAAAAACCCAGTTGTGTGTGTACGACCGCGTACGAGGTTAATTATCGACGTTATGTCGTAGAACTTAAGAACCTGTTAATTCTTTGATTGCGGAAAATCCCCACTCAATGCCCTCGCGCGCTGCCATGGAGGCAGGTCTTCTTTATCAACGAGCACCTGTCTCAGTTCGTAGATCTGGTCTCGCAATCCAGCAGCCCGCTCGAACTCCAATGCCTCGGCGGCCTTCCGCATTTGTTTCTCCAGTTCTTTGATCATCCGGTAGAGCTCGTCTTTGGGGAACTGAGCAGGATTTATGGGGCCATATTCCGCAGACGGTTCAGCGACCGCGTGGGCTGCAGCCACCTGATCAGTTAGATCTCGAATGGCTTTGACGATGCTAAGTGGTTCGATACCATTTTCCTCATTGTATGCGATCTGTTTCTTTCGACGGCGATTGGTCTCTTCTAAAGCCCTTTCCATTGAATTGGTGATCCGATCAGCATACATGATGACCTTACCATCAACATGCCTGGAAGCCCGGCCGATGGTCTGGATTAGCGCAGTGTCTGAACGGAGAAATCCTTCCTTATCCGCATCCAGGATGGCCACCAAAGAAACCTCAGGAAGATCAAGACCCTCCCGGAGCAAGTTGATCCCAACGACAACGTCATAAACGCCAAGCCGTAGATCACGCAGAATTCCAACCCGCTCAATGGTGTCTATTTCAGAATGCAAATAATGAACCTTGATCTCTAGTTCTAGCAAGTAATCGGATAAATCTTCGGCCATCCGCTTGGTAAGTGTAGTCACCAACACCCGTTGCCCGACGTCAATGCGACTGCGAATTTCACCAATTAAGTCGTCAATTTGTTTTTGAACTGGTCGAACCTCGACCTCGGGGTCTACAAGGCCCGTCGGACGGATTATTTGTTCGACAACTTGTGAAGCCAGTTCAAGTTCATATTCTCTCGGGGTTGCTGATGTATAGACGATCTGACCCGTTCGTGCGTCGAATTCGTCAAATGACAATGGCCTATTATCCATGGCGGAGGGCAAGCGAAAGCCGTAATCGACCAAGGTTTGCTTTCGAGACCGGTCGCCAGCAAACATCCCCCTCACTTGAGGTACTGTCATATGGCTTTCGTCGATAATAAACAAGAAATTCGGTGGGAAATAATCGATCAATGTCCACGGAGCTGAACCAGCTGGTCGTTGGTCAAGAGGTCGAGAGTAGTTTTCAATCCCAGAGCAGTACCCAACTTCTCTAAGCATTTCAAGATCGTATTTCGTCCTTTGCTCGATTCTTTGACCCTCGAGATGTTGTTCACTGTCCTTGAAATATTTTATTCGTTCCTGCAATTCTTCTTCGATATCTCGGATTGCGGCCTCTAATTTTTCCTCGTCCGTGATGAAATGTCTGGCAGGAAAGATACTTGTCTCCTCTAAATTGGCCAATATTTCACCGGTCAGAGGGTCAAACTTAACAATCCGTTCAATTTCTTCTCCAAAGAAACTCACTCGTAATCCATGCTCTTCATACGCTGGAATGACCTCGAGTGTATCTCCTCGGACTCGAAAGGTTCCAGGGCGGAGCTGCAAATCATTGCGTTCATACTGGATTTCAACAAGTTGCCGAAGGACTGCATCCCTACGATAAACGCCTCCGATATCCAAATTTACAACAACGCGACCATAGGCTTCAGGATTTCCAATTCCGTAAATACACGAGACAGAGGCGACCACAATCACATCAGACCTGGATAGAAGAGAGGTTGTTGTAGAAAGCCTTAATCTGTCAATTTCCTCGTTAATATCGGTTTCTTTTTCGATATAAAGATCGTGCCTTGGAACATATGCCTCTGGCTGATAATAGTCATAGTAAGATACGAAAAACTCGACCGCATTTTCCGGAAAGAATTCTTTAAACTCAGCATATAACTGAGCCGCCAGTGTCTTATTATGAGCGAGGACCAAAGTGGATCTTTGGACCTGGGCGATTACATTTGCCATGGTGAAAGTTTTTCCAGTTCCGGTTGCGCCAAGAAGGACCTGGTGTCGATCTCCGCGCTCGAGCCCCTTAACAATATCAATGATTGCTGCAGGTTGATCGCCGGTGGGTTGGTAGGGGCTGTGTAAACGGAAATCTGGCATTTTACACCTGGAAAAACGAACAAATGATCTAGTAGTATACCATGAGTGAGATCAAGCGAGGTGTCTTAAATATCCCTTTCCTTCAATATGAGTTATCACATGTTAACAAAAAGCGATGGCATTTTGCCATCGCTTTTTGTTGTGAGGTGTAGGGTGTTTGTCAACTTCAATATCA
>JAGLGG010000242.1 GCA_023144145.1 Anaerolineales bacterium
ACGTCTCGCACCTGATGCAAGGCATCGAGAATTTCATCAGGATGCCCTAATTGAGAGATGTTGAAAGTAAGAGGTTCAATCTCCCCGGGTCGGGTGGATTTGGCGATTTGTTTCACCCCGAATGATTTACCTGAACCAGGAGGGCCGAAGATTGCGATTGAAAGCGGACGGACTTGTGGTCGTTGGCAATATTCCGAAATAAGCGTACGAATGCAGCGCAGCGCTTCGATTTCCCGCCGGTCTACAGTTACGAGCTTTCCAAATCGGCCAACCGGCACATCATCCAATGCTGCAGCGATACCATCCAAAACGATGCGCTGAGCAGTTTCATTCAACACTCCTGTGTAGCGGTCCTCCAAGATAGTCCAGAAACCCGGCTTCACGCGCAGCGCTTCAGGTTCCGCAGGCGAGAGAATGCTTTTGATGGGATCCTGAATCTGAACGACAGAAAGCGGCTCATTCTCAGCACTTAGCTCCTCAACTATTTTTTTAATCGGGAATCGCAATTCAGCTGTACTGGGATCGACACCGGGAACGCCATACCCCACCAAATGCAACTTCCGCATCGTGGCTATACCGGATTGGATCCCGGAAGTGATATTCGGCTGCTCCTGATCGAGCATTAACCATCTAGTTATTGCTCCCACGAGGCTGGTCGTATAGCCAAACATGCCCCCAGGGACTTTATTCTCCCACTCACCCTCCATGACCTGTGGGTCGAAGAGCAGACTGGATTGCGAGCCACCGTCAGGATGATTAGAAAGCAAGATCGCACCGGCGGCGTGGAAGGAGATTACGACATGTGCGCAGCGAGAGAGGCCGGTAACGCGAGGGTTGTGCGTGAACTCCCAGACCGCGTCTTGAGCAGTGCGTTCCCATGAAAGTTGACGGCTGATCTGCACTGCCGTCTGTCGTACGTCGTCAATGGTAGTGACGACAATTAACTTATCGGCGAAATGTTCAAGCAGATGTTCCCATAACGGTCCCCGAGCAACAGGTTTGGACATCTTCAGCACAATCCATGGATTGTGTGATGGATTCTGGATGGCCTCTGGCCATAAGTCGCTTCGGTCTCGGAATCCCAACGCGGCGTCATCCAGCACGACAATATCCGCATCAGCCGAATCATCGACGACTTGCATCCAGTCATGGTCTTCGGAGCCTAATGTGTTTGTACAAGCGTCCAAACCCAGGAACTGTTTCACGCGCCAGGCTACATCTTTGCCTTTTCCAAAAGGAGTCCATAGGGCGTAGACATGATGGAATCGCGAATCGCCGTGGTGAACCGGGTCAAGCGGAGCCGCGGTTTGGAGAAGCTTGAAATCGGCGTGGCCATCTTTCTTTAGAGCCTCGGCTACTGCCACGATCAGATCGGCTTGCAGCGCCGCTCCACCGCGCTGCCACCAGACTCGGGAACAACTGTCCGCACTCCAGCTATCGCTGACATTATCCCATTCGCGGGCCAGGTTCCAGTCCATGGTTACGTCGCCGGTAACTACAATTATCTTTTGTTCTTTTGCGCTGGCTAGCATAAGGAGTAATCCTCCCCGGGGTCGGTTTACGGAGATCGTTAGCTATTCTGAAAGCTGCTCATTCAACCGTAGATTGAGCAGTGAAATCATTATAGGTTTCATGTTGGTGTATTGCAATCTGACTGCCGATTGGGAGGAAGTGCTCAAGTAGGGCCATATTCGATCTGGTCATAGTTGTGCACCTTCTATGATCTCTATGATTAGTTAAGGTTGCACACAATGACACATTATCCTACTTGCTATTACGTCACCTTGTTATTACGTCCCTTTGTTCTTACGCCACCTGATGAGACATAGTCGATGATCATATACCGTGGATGGAATTGGTATCGCGCTTTGGAGTATCCCCTTGCCTAATTCCCGCTCCCGACCCCTCATTGCACACTGGCGAAGTTCGGAATGGGGTCCGATCTGTCACTCCACATCCATGCGCCACGGACGGACTCGAGGGATCCAACGAGGCACATGGTCTAGATACCTCAGATACTCCTCCCCAAATCGTTCAGCTAATTCGCCTTCTTCGACCCTTGGAATATAAACCAGATTAAAACCGATAAAGATGAGCAGCCACAAAGATGTGAAGCACGATTGATAGAACAGCGATTCAGCGGCAATAATGAGAAACGCTCCTGTGATCATCGGGTTTCGAACGTGTCGATAGGGTCCTTGAACTACCAGTTTCACAGGCGGATCCCAAGGCGCTGGTGTTCCCTGACCAATGGTCAACTGTAATCGAACGGTCCAAATCGCAAGGGCAAGTCCCAAAATAAGGAGTAAGAGAGCTACCCAGAATTGAATTTCTTGAGGACCAGCATTACCCATGTCCTTACCCAGCCCTCTCTCGATCGAAAGCAAAATGCCCGGGACGAATAGCAAAGCCATGCCCGGAAGCAGAACGATAGAGCGTAATAGCCCTCGGCGCATAGTTCAATCCCTTACATTCTCGATAGTTTCCATGGGCCTAAGTATAGTTCTTGCTGCTGATCTTCGAACCTCGATTTGTGCTTCTCGATCACGCGTCCAGACGTGGCGTAAATCCACTACAATTTAGAATACACTGAAAGCCAGTGTCTTCTTCTCATAAATAAGTGGAAAGGGAATGTACCTGGGAAAGCATGGATTCAAACGGTTTGATACGGTTTGAGCTTGGTTCCCACCAACTTGTCCATCGTTTTGTGACCTTTGTACTCTAACCACTTCGGGTTCACTCCTCATACACTATATATAGACTCAGAATCGGTACAATCTCAACACTGCGAAGCATTTATCGGATACTTCCTTTATATTTATTATTGGCAATTGTCATCCGTTTTGCTCGATCTAGTGAGTTTCTAGATAAATGTGGCAGATATGAATAGTGTCGATGTTGGTCTGGATAGTCGAGCGGTGCTCGATATTCTGAACAATCCTCTACAATCTCAAAAAGAGACAGCCCTCGATCAGTTGCGTGATTTCTCCAATTGGTTGATCTTCTTCCCCATGGTAATCGTTTTAATATT
Source organism: Anaerolineales bacterium (assembly GCA_023144145.1). GTDB lineage: Bacteria > Chloroflexota > Anaerolineae > Anaerolineales > E44-bin32 > JAGLGG01. The sequence goes on from JAGLGG010000242.1 coordinate 3,032, forward strand.
TATATGCGCCCAATTTGGATTACTGCTGAAGTATCGTTTTGCATTCCCTGAACCAGATCCGAATTTATACGCAGAATACGCTCCCTGGTCGTATTTGCTAATTCACTCAATCAATCCTGACATCATCAAAGAGATAAAACTTGATCGGTCTGATGTAAATAAATCCACCTTTCAAAATCCGCAGAAAATTACATCCAGTTGGGTCTATAGAGATTCGGAGACGCAAACCAATCCGATTCCAGCCACTGAAACATCGCTGCCTGCCAAAAACACCCACACTCCCCAACCCACCTCCACCCAGACATTAACCCCTACAGCAACGAATTCGCCAACACCGACTGATACCCAGATACCTACCACCTCAGCAACCCCAACGGGGACACAGCTTCCTGCTACTTCAATCACACCGACATCAACCCCCTCACCTACAGTGACCCCGACATTTACCCCAAGCGCCACTGCAACTCCATCAGCAACTCCAACACCTGGCAATGAACATGTTGGTCTGGGAACTTATGGGGTTTACAAATCTGAGAGCACCCTGATCCCATCTCAGGGCACCATAACGGTATGGCTGAACTTTCTTGTCGGGCATTCACGCAGTGATCATATGGTCATCCACAGTGACGACAGCCGCTGGGTTCTCTACATCGATACGTTCAAATCCGATGGATTAAACCGTGACATTTTGGCAATTGTTGCTCGGGCCGGGGGGAACAAGATCGCAAGCACGGGCGATGGAAGCCGGAGGGGATATCCGGAAGCACGGCTGCTCGTCGATAACGATGGATATTTGAGAGAGATCGGATATGGTGCTTCTGAGAGCTGGATCGGGGTGGAAGCCTTTCCTGAGGGAGAATGGCATCACATCGCGATGTCTTGGGCGGGTTATCCATCTGGTATTGTGAAACTCTACCTCGATGGGCAGTTCATGTCCTCTCTCCAATACGACTCCAAGTATGACGATGGCCGTCCGCTTATTCAGATGTTCTCATTCGGCTTCAAGCCGTACCCTTGGCCGGGGGTTGTAGATTTGCCAGTTTACGAGGATGTGGGCTCTGGAAGGCTTGAAAGTGGTGGTATCGAGGCGAACGGTCTGCGCATATATGACGAAGTCCTTTCTCAGGCTGAACTCAACCACATTTTTATTGCAGGCATCGACAATTAATCGCACGCAGGGTCATTGGGGCCCAGTTAATGGGTCTCAGAATTTATAACTGATTCCTTTCGTCTGTGGGTGAATGATCTGAAGGATTAGGCCAAAGACAAAAACCTCTCACCCTCGAAGACCTCAAGGCAGAGGGAGATATTTACTCCCCGTTCAAATGCTGAAGAGCGGCTTCAATCTCTTCTTGATGTTCAATATCGTGCCCGGTCAAATACTCTACTAACCTGCTTACGTTCCCGCGCTCGTCCCCCCACGGGTAAAGCAGATCAGAACCGAATCGATCATTCGGCATGTCCTTGACCGCCGTTATAAATTCCTGGCGTGCTCCTTCCCATAGCGCGAAAACGCTCTGTGCTGATAGTTTACGCTGCTCTTGGAGCTCGTGATCATTGAACTCATTTTCATCAAATCCTGGAATAGAATACTCATCCCCCACCTGGAAGGCGCGAATGGATTTTGAGCCCTCGCGGTCCCACGTCGCCAGGTGCCCAACGATGTCCCTGACCCGCCAATCTGTTTCTGGATTGACCTGCAGTTCAGGGTCAACCTCTTGGACGCAGGCAAGAACTTTACTGTACGTGTCGGTCAACAAATCAATTAAACGTTGTTTCTCTTCCGCAGTCATGTTAAGTGCTCCAATGTGTGATAATTTTTCCAGATTTGATTTGCAAATGTTAGCCTTCTACCTCATCAGGCCTTACAGGATATTATCACCGAACTCTCGTCAGTGTCGAGCCGCTGGGTGACAGCTCAAGTTCATTATCGACTCTAAGACCTTTGCCAATTTCAGAATCGACACAATATTGGATATAGGAATGCCCCTTCTGAGAATCATGCAAAAAAGACAATTGGAGAATTTATGGAACCCGTGGGTACAATTCGCGAATGGGAAAAGTATCTTCAAGAAAAAACGATTTCTGCCCCATATGTTTTGAGGACGTACAAACATAACCTCTATGAGACGTATTCTCCGACAAGATTATCGAAATATCAATTCGTGCAACTCACTATTCTTTCAGTAAGAGCCTGAGCATACTCTTTACAAAGAATTCATCGGGATCAGGTGCTTCTTGGGCTAATTCTAAAAGTGGGATGCCAATAGTGTCTACTACCTTTATGGCCAACTCTGGCTCCATACGCAACAGATCCATATCGGCTGCTTGCCGGAATGCAGTTATGTCGTTGTGACTATGTAGTTCGTGCTCTGATCCTACTTCCTCAGTTGTCGTATCCTTTAGCTGGTACATAACTGATAGAGTACCGGGAAATTTACGCCAAACCGCGGTGTGAACGCGCAATATGCCTTCAATCGCTTCAACCGGCGGTAAGCCATCCAGCTTTCGCGCTTGCTCCATACTATATTCCATAGCTGGCTGGTAAATAGCGTGAACCAACTCCTCTTTACTGCCAAAATGCGAATAAAGATTGCCGCGCGAAACATCGGCTTCGTCGGTAATATCCGTCAGTGTGACATGATCGACACCGTGAATCGCAAAGAGAGAGGCCGCGGTGCTCAATATCCGTTCACGAATTCTAGCCCG
>JAGLGG010000243.1 GCA_023144145.1 Anaerolineales bacterium
TTGTACAATTTATGCCTTTTCAGATAAAATTACTCCATCTATTATTGAGGGAGGGAAACGATATGGATTTCTATTTGATCGGATTACGATGGATACACATTTTTAGCGGAGTATTTTGGGCTGGATCTACCTTCCTGGTTGCCGGATTCCTCGAACCTTCGATTCGAGCCACGGGTCCGGAGGGCGGAAAGGTGATGCGTTACTTCGCAGGACCAGGCCGATATACACTAATTATGTCTATCGCTGGAAATCTGGTTTGGATATCAGGCGGCCTTTTATATTGGCGCGTATCTAGCGGCCTGAACCCGGATTGGCTCAGCAGTGGATACGGAATTGGATTAACGGTTGGTGCGATCGCAGGACTTGTTTCAGCGTTCATTGGCATGATCGTTTTATCACGGTCAGCCAGACGGATGGTGGCAATAGGAAAAGAGGTCGAAGCGCAAGGTGGCCCGCCCTCTCCTGAGCAAGGTACAGAAATCGAACAGCTTCAGGGAAACCTACGCACATTTGGGCAAATTAATGCCGTCTTCATGGCCATCGCTGTGACCGGAATGGCGGTGGCACAATATCTCTGGTTCTGAGTAATTCGACTGCATCACAAATCCAAAACCATTTAGTTAAGCTTAAATAGCTCCAGAAAATTCTGCTTTGAATTCAAGCAGAATTTTCGCTGTGTCAGATGGCCACCACACCACGTCCTGAGACGTGATCGCAATTCATTCGATAAAAGCCATGAAAATGATGAATTTGTTATAAACTTCAACTACACATTGCGTGCCGATTATCTTTTTAGGTGTCGTTCTATTATATAAATCCTGAAGACTGCCAGAATTTAACGATGTCAAAGTTCATTTCTGCCAAAACTATTGGATTACTGCTACTTTCCGCAAGCGTGCTAGCCTTTGAGCTTACGCTAACCCGACTATTTGCTTTCCAACAATTTCATCATTTTGCCTTTGTCGTAATTAGCTTAGCGGTCATGGGATTTGCTGGAAGTGGATTGATTCTTTCTATCCGCAGGAACTTACCTTCCCTTCTCCTGGTTTCAGTGGGCTATTCCGCCTCAATCTCGCTCGCCTACCTCACCATAAATTTTTTACCCTTCGATTCTTATAGTATTGGCGCAGACAGCACCCAAATATGGATATTGCTGCTTTACTTTTCCGCTACTGGCGCACCGTTTCTGCTTGCTGGGTTGGTGATCGGATCCTGCCTAACGCAGTCGGGGACAGAGGCTCACCGCCCATATGCAACCAACTTTGTGGGCTCGGCAGCAGGATGTCTTCTTGCGATCGTCTCTATTTCTGTTCTGGGAGGAGAATCGACCGTCCTAATCAGCCTCCTTCTGGGGCTACTTGCAGCGGTGGCATTTTCAACCAGGCGCTCGATTCAAATATCATTGCTATGCACGGCGGCCCTGCTTACCTTTGCCACGTCTATTTTTAGGTCTGAATTGAGCATAAATCTTTCCCCCTATAAGCCGCTATCCATCACGCGCCTATTTCCCGATGCCCAGGAGAGTTTGTCTGAGTGGAGCATCTCCACTCGACTTGACGTTATCGAGACTAATTCGGTGCATGTATTTCCTGGGCTGAGTTTGAACTATGTTGGGATTCCGCCAACTCAAGCGGGCTTTTTCATCGACGGAGATGGACCAATCCCAATAACAAATCTTTCATCTGAAAATCCACTCGCATTAGAGCTTGCATCACGTATGCCCAGCGGGTTAGCACACAGGTTGCGGCCCAATGCGAGGATGTTAATCCTCCAACCAGGAGGCGGACTCGAGCTGGTCTTCGCACTCGCTTCTGGAGTTCATGAAGTAACCCTTGCCCTGGATGAACCTCTAATTCTAGATGCCCTTCAGGGTCCCTATTTAGAATTTACTCATGGTCTACTGGCTGATCCGCGCGTCTCAATCTCCTCACGCACTTCACGGGGCACTTTAGCGAGCAATTCGACTGATTACGACATAATACTTTTTGCGCTAACCGACAGTTTTCGCCCAATCACTTCAGGAGCATTCAGCTTAAGCGAGAATTATGTTCTAACAGTGGACTCCTTCGTTCAGGCAATCGAGAGTTTGAGCGATGATGGAATCCTGGTGATCACGCGTTGGCTTGGAACACCGTCAAGCGAAAGCGCAAGAGCGTGGGTGACTTTAATTAACGCACTTGAGGCATCAGGAATTACCAAGCCATCTTCGCATATGGTGGCATTCCGAGAGATGCGTACCGGAACAATGCTTGCTTCACCTAAAGCATTTAGTCAAAATGAGCTGAGCGTCATAAGGGAATTTCTCGAGCAAAACTCTTATGATCCAATCCACTTACCCGACCTAAGCATTGATGAATTGAACCTGCATAATCGTCTGCCGGAAGACAACTACTATCTAATATTTCGTGATTTAATATATGATCCGGAGCCGATTTTAGAATCCTATGACTTCAATCTGCGTGCACCTGTCGATGACAAGCCATTCTTTTATCACTTTTTTCGATGGCGTCAAACCCCCGAAGTTCTAAGTGAGCTTGGTTTGCGCTGGCAACCTTTTGGGGGGAGTGGGTATCTTGTTTTACTCGCCTTACTTGGATTAATGGTGCTTCTGGCAGTGCCGTTGGCAATAATTCCCGTTCTCACGCTAACCCGTCGGGAGAAACTCGATCAACCCGGATGGAAGATAATGCTCTACTTTGGATTTCTCGGTGCAGGATATTTGCTTATCGAGATCCCCCTAATACAACAATTCACACTTTACCTAGACCGACCAGCTATCGCATTTGCGGTTGTTCTGTTTTCAATGTTGATTTCTTCCGGTGCAGGTAGCTGGTTTTCAAATCGAATCCCATTGAGAAAGACGCTCTTGCTCCTAATCGGTTACCTACTCCTACTGATATTGATCTCACCCATTGTTATCGATTATTCACTTCATTGGAGTTCGGTTTCTCGAATTTTTCTCACCCTGCTGCTCATATCCCCCGCTGGCTTCATGATGGGGATTCCATTCGCTTCAGGTCTAAGAGAGTTAGAGAAAGTAGCAAAAGGCACAATCCCTTGGGCGTGGGCGATCAACGGCGCCATATCAGGAATTTCCGGTGTCCTTGCCGCGATGGTTTCACTCGATCTGGGGTTGCGGATCACCATGATTATTGGATCGATAGCTTATGCAGCGGCATACTTGAGTTCGTCGGAGTTTGAGTAATTAAATTCTTTCAATTACCTAATTTGATCGGAAGATTCTTCGCCTAACCTGGTGAATGGAACGAAACGCACTCCTCCCAGGCTAATGCGGTCAAAAGTATCCTCTGAGATTCTGGTTATCTTCCAAAGCTCTTGAAATCCACCTACCGGTCCAACCGGAACAACCATCCTTCCCCCAATTCTCAATTGTGCAAGCAATGGAGGAGGCACATGATCAGGCGCGGCGGTGACAATGATTGCATCGAATGGACTAAAGTCTTTCCACCCATAATAACCATCGGCATGGCGGGTGTTGATATCCGTATACCCCAATCGAATAAAACGTTCACTCACCTCATCAGCCAATGGGCCTATAATCTCAATGGTATAAACCGTCACACCTAGTTCCGCGAGAATCGCAGCTTGATAACCTGACCCAGTTCCGACTTCCAGGACACGATCACCTTCTGAGACATCCAACTCCTGGGTCATAAGCGCAACGATGTAGGGTTGAGATATGGTCTGACCGTAGCCAATTGGAAGCGCGCGGTTGAGGTATGCTAGATCTTGAAGATCCTCCGGGACAAACTCATGCCGTGGCACCTTTCCCATAACTTCGATAATCGCTGGATCACTAATGCCATACCCAACAATGCCTAAGCGAACCAACTCCTTCAGAGCTTCCTCGTAGTTATGCTCGTCAATCGGTTCATGCGTCGGAGTCGGGGTTCTCTCAACTTGGGAATTTGAAGGCACACTTCCCGTGGTTGAGGCTGGTAGTGAGGTGATCGAGCTTTCGGTAGAACAAGCCCCTAAGAACCAGGAGATTAGCAAAGTAAATCTAAGAAACTTTGACATCTCCCCTCCTCCCTGCATTCTACACCGAAATCGCGATACCCTCATTCCACGATCCGCAAGGTTTGAAATTTGAGTGCCAAAAACAAAGAGGGGCGTAGCACATACGCCCATCATTGTTTCCACCTAAGTTTCAAATTATCTAATCAAGCATTTTGCCAGAAGCGAGATTGGATCCCCAGATCCCAATCTTAGGGACATCCGGGGATGTCAAATCCAACAAACCGGAATGGCGCATAAAGAATGCATGCATGATTGGCGTCCATATACCAGAGAATTGCTACCAGGACGGCAATTACTATCAAACAACCAAATCCTGCCGCGATCCAAGGTGAGCGGCCTTTTTTCTGAGCAGGAGCTTCCGCTTGAAGTGGCGGAGGAACCTGTGCAGGTCGAACTGGAGCTACAGATGGTGGAGTGGGTATTGGCGTAACATCTTGTACGGTTGGAACTGCTGGCTCAGCTCGAGCCGCGGGACTCATCACCGTCTCAGCTGCTTCAGGAATTGCCATTTCAAAGGTGAGTGTGACCTTTTCGCTCATCCCAAGCAGATCACCAGGGTTCAATACGCGCGGGGAAGACAACCTTTCCCCATTGACAAAAGAACCATTTGTCGACCCCAAGTCCTCCAACACATAACCACCAGGGGTCCGTGTGAGCCGAGCGTGCTGTCGCGAAACTTCCGGATCCCCTAATACAATATCGTTGGCAACATCCCTGCCAAGGGTAGTAATTTCTTTTGTCAGGTCGAATACCATGCCTGGATTTGGTCCCGTACGCACGATTAATCGACTTGTTGTAGGTGACATACCGTCCTCCTGGGTTGCTGATGACGTCGCTAGTTTACTTCCTGTAATGGGGCGAGTCAACTCACCCCATTTTCGATTGATCGGACGATCACCCGAAGCCCCTCAACATCGACGACCTCTGCCCGGTCACCTTTGACTATTTGATTGGAATTCTTGTGAAGCTTGGCAGACCAAAGTTCTCCCCTAACGTGGATCATGCCCTTGGGAGATATATCCGTCCTTGCCCGTCCAACTTTGCCAATAATGGTTTCCGAGCCAACACTGATCTCCTGGTTTTGTGCTCGAATTGCCACAGTAAGGACGAGTAGAAATATCCCCGCCGTGGCAACACCTGCGCCGATAACCAATGGGATTGAAACGCGCTGAAACTCAGGGGTGCCAGGAGAATTGAAGAGCACCAAAGCTCCGATAATGAAAGTTGTCAGCCCAGCTGCGGTTAGTGCCCCATGAGTTGGCGCCTTAATATCTAATATGAACAAGACAAAGGATGTAGCTAAGAAAACCAACCCAAACCAGTTTACGGGAAGTACGCCGAGGCCATAGGCTCCCAAGGCCAGAGAAACGATGCCAATAAATCCTGCAATCCAACCGCCCGGACTGGAAATTTCAATTAACAAAGCTTGAACCCCAATTGTGATAAGCAGGAAGACGATATTTGGGTTGGTAAGCATTTGCAGGATTTGTTCGATGAAGCTCTGAGAGAATTCAACAATTACTGAATTTGCGGTTCGTAAAACTCTCTCACTCCCTCCTATTCGTATTGTGAAACCATCCAATTTTTTGAGAAGTTCACCTAGATCATCGGCAATAAAATCAATCATTCCCGCCCTAAGAGCCTCTTCAGCAGAAGCCGCTTTGGCATCATCTATTGCTGCTTCCGCTAAAGCAATTGCCTGCTCACTACGTTCATTGGCTAAACTTCGTACTGTCGCTTTCAAGATCTCTTTCTGCTTCGTCTCAATCGTTTCTTCCAGATCCTCACCTTGCCCACCGACAGGGCTGGCAGCCCCGATCGCAGTTTCCGAGGCCATTGCAGATGCATGCCCCGCTAAGGTAATTACCATACCGGCACTACCCGCAATTGCTCCCTGTGGAGCAATATAGACCACAATCGGGATATCACTGCCCCTCATAGCTTGCACCATGCGGTTGGTCAGATCAAGTTGGCCACCAGGAGTATCGAGTTGAAATATTATCAATTCCGCTTCTATTGAAGCCGCTCTAGCAATGGCACGATCGAGATATTCAGCCATCGCAGGTGTGAGAGGACCCCGTGCAGAGAGGTATAAAACAACGTTTTCGGATTGAGCACTTACATTGCTGGTTAAAGAGATTCCTATCCAAATCAGGAGAATTAGAAGTAGAACAAGTGCCCGCTTCATCAATCACCTCTCCCAGATTATAACTATGAACCGATCCTATTTCATATTCCCCTGATCGAATTTACATGAACTAAACACGACCAGCAAGGAAATTAATCAACAATTATTTCTCAAGGGTCCACATCCATAGACACTGTAAGATGTATCCCTATGAAACGTTTGCATTCCAGATCAGTGGGCATCGCATCTCCGCAAAGATGTGTTGTGACATGAGGTGGGCCGGCAAAGCCGGCCCACCTCATGTCGAATTCTTTCTCTGTGAGAGATTTGCCGACTTTCATGGAATACACACTATGAAACATGCGGCTTGTCACACTCGTGGAGTCCTCTATAATTCCAATTGGATAAAGCTTGAAAACAAACAGGATTCGGCTTTTCATTTCTAGCTATGAGAGCTAACACCTTCTCCATCTAGCCAAGGTCCTGAAAATATAAGGGAATTTGTCAACTCTGTCACATTCCTCACTGTTCCTTGATATAAAGGTGGCGGCAATGAATGTTGTCGAAAGATCAAAATATAGGGACGAAGACGACACCATTAGTTTCATGAATCGGGTCAATGCGACCCTTGAACATGGACTTAATTGGTATGGCATCATGCAGTCACAAGAAGTCGTGACTCGACGATTAGGGAGAGTATTGGGCGACCAGCACCACTTACTTCGCAATATCAGTATTCCTGGAATTGAAGAGGGAATGCCCTTAATGGTCATGGTAAATCCGCAAGGGGTCCGGCTCCTGATGACCTACTCCACCCGAGGAGTTTTTCGCGCAAAAGACGACGACTGGCTCAGGTTTGAATCTCGCACGCGTAAGTTCAAACGGTCGAAGCCAAATCTCCAAACAGAAGGAGTGAGTCTGTTAAAACGCCTTCAACAGCTTCTAGAAATCCAAGGTCATGAAAATTTTGAATCAGAAGTTGTTTTGATTTTCACCCACCCCAGAACTTTGATCGACAGCGCTAGACCAATCACTCGAGTCGTTTCTGCTGACGCAATTGAATACTTTGCGGCAAACCTAGAACAATCCGATATTTCCATTAATCCCGACAGAGTGAATGCGATTGTAGATGCATTGCTCTATCCGCAAATCCCAGACCCGGAGCTTGCAGCAGAACTGTTGGCCGAATTGGAGCCCGAACAACCAATCCCCTCCTTAGATTTTGAGGAGCCGGGCATAGATCTTGACACTCCCGAAAGTGCTGAAACAGTCCAGCGTCTAGAGAGTTTTTTTCAGAGTGAAACCCAGGACGATCAATTTCAAGCGCCAGAGCCCCAACTAGAACCATTCACCCAACCCTCAACGGAACCTGAAATGGAGCACACACCTGCCTTTTACCCCGAAAGCATGGAAAATTTTGATCGAGAGTCTTCAATGGATTACGCCGATCAGCTCCCAACCTATGCTCCAGAGGATAGGTTCACGCCACAAGAGGATTTGTACGCGCGGCCAGGGTATACCTATACCCCACCAGATTCGAATGTGGCGGCAGACTCCTTTGAGCCGGCATTTCAAGAAACCCGTAAGCGGAAGCGCTCGAGCATTTCAATGGGACAATGGCTCCTCCTGGGAGTCATGGCTGTTGTTGAATTCGGCATTCTGATTTACTTCGCATATATCATCCTCACAGATTTAGGGATTCTCTAATCGAGTATCCAATAGGTGTCCTTTGCCCCCATTACTTTCAATAATCATCCCAGCGTATAACGAGGAGCAACGGCTTCCTGAAACACTAAACAAGGTCCTTTTCTTCCTGAGTCAACAAGAATTCGATGCAGAAGTCCTCGTTGTTGATAATGGCAGCATTGATCGGACCGCTTCCATCGTAACGGATTCCATGCAGGATAATCCGAATGTAAAGCTCCTAAGAGAAGAGGTTGCAGGTAAGGGGTTGGCCGTCCGAAAAGGCATGCTCGAAGCAACGGGGCGTTATCGTTTTATCTGTGATGCGGATCTGGCGATGCCCATTGAAGAAGTACTCCGATTTTTACCTCCTGCTCAAGCGAACTACGACATTGCCATTGGATCAAGAGAGGCACCTGGCGCAGTGCGCCACGATGAACCAGAATATCGGCACTTGATAGGAAGAGTTTTCAATTACTTGGTTCGGATCTTGGCAGTTCCAGGTTTTATGGACACACAATGTGGTTTCAAGAGCTTTCGAGGGGATGTCGCCAATGAGCTATTTAGGATCCAAAAATTAGATGGCTGGACCTTTGACGTTGAGGTGCTGTTCATTGCACTCAAGAGGGGTTACCGGATCATTGAAGTGCCAATAAATTGGTACTACTTCCCTGGGAGTCGTATCCGAGTTTTTCGAGATTCAATCAACATGTTCATCGATTTGTTCAAAATCCGCTTAAACTGGTTGAGAAACCTGTATGTTGCTCAAAACCGAGAAACGTAGGCCAGACCTAGTCCATGAATACGAACTACGACAATCGGGGTGCACCTGCGTCGCCGGCCTGGATGAAGTCGGTCGTGGGGCTTGGGCCGGACCGATCATTGCCGCTGCAGTAGTCCTACCGATAGAGCAAACTGATCTCCATCACGTGCTGGAAAGTATTAGAGATTCAAAGTTAATGACGCCTCTTCAGCGGATAAAGGGTGCTGAACGGATCCGTGAAGTTGCAACGAGTATCGGAGTCGGAAAGGTTCCAGCGGAACAGATTGATCGCGTGGGCGTCATCGGAGCTACACGGGTGGCGATGAGCATGGCAATTGATTGCCTTGAGGTTTCTCCATT
>JAGLGG010000244.1 GCA_023144145.1 Anaerolineales bacterium
ATCTACTGCCCGTTACAAGAACATAGTATGGCAGAAGGCGCCGTCTTTTATCTCCGTATGCTCAACGGCCCAACCTATGAGCCTCTGAGTCCAACGGGAATCTTCTCCGACGTGCCCACATCCGAATGGTATGCTCGCTGGGTCGAAGCGGCCTATGCCGAAGGAATCTACCCGGCATGCCAGACCGAGCCAGAACTGCGAGCCTGTCCAACGGCTCCGCTTACCCGAGCAATGGGCGCCTTCATGATGGTCCAGGCAAAAGGAATTTCTACCCAGTAAATCCCAGCATCCAATCGGACAAGAGCCCGGCCTCCCCAAGGCCGGGTTCCTATTTCCCGTCGATCCAATCTATACCAATAAGATAATCTCTTCTCATCTATGACCCTTGTACTACTCCCCCCGGTACAAGGGTACCCTGCACGATACTCCTAATTGGGCATAGGATAGGGGCAATTAGATTCGCCTTGATTCAAATTTACTTGTGAATATTAGCCGGATAAAGCCAGCCATAAGCAAGTGAGAGCAAATGACGAATAGCTCCCTCGCCAGACAACTTTGTGCGACGATGTTTATTGTGACAGTGTGCTCAGCAGTAACAATCCAGATTCAGGTTGAAGCAACAATCCTACAAGAAGAGCGTCGAATTTCCTGGTCGGGTGCAGGCTATCCTGGTGATATTCCCTTTGTGCTTAATCAAGTCAATGTTTTGGATTTCGGCGCCATCCCCGATGGGGTTACAGACAACGCTTCCGCGATAGCAGCAGCAATTGCTGCAGCCCCCTCCCCCGGCGTCGTTTTTTTCCCTGAGGGAACGTACCGTTTCAACTCGCCTATTCAGCTTTCTTCAGGGATTGTTCTCCGCGGCGCCGGCTACAAAAAAACACATTTGGAATGCAACCTAAGTGGCGCGGCGCAAACCTGCATTCAAGCTGTAACGTATCAGCGTGGAGATTTTACGAGAATCTTGAGTGGCATGAGCAAGGGCTCAACACTCCTCACCGTCGAGGATGCCTCTAACTTTACAGTAGGAAATCCTGCAGAGATTCAGCAAGAAAACGATCCTGCAATCATGTACACAAATCCGGAGTGGAACCAATCCTGGGCTCAAAATGCAGTGGGACAATTCGTTCGGATCACTGCGATCAACGGCAACACGCTTAAGTTGGATCGCCCCCTAAACATCGATTTCCGTGCAGATCTCAATGCCATGATCCGACCCAATGGATTGATCTCAGATGTCGGAATTGAGGATCTGCATATTCGCAGATTGGACGCTGGCGATGGGCACACGATTCAATTTAAAAATGCTGCTAATTCGTGGGTTCGTCGCGTTGAGAGCGAATATACATACCGCACTCATGTAAGTGTTACCTCTTCGATGAATATCGAAATTCGTGACAGCTACTTCCATCACTCACACGATTACGGCGGTGGTGGTCATGGATACGGTGTAGATCTAAATCACCATACAACAAATTGTTTGGTTGAGAACAATATTTTCGAACACCTGCGCCACGCCATGATGATTCATGTCGGCGCGAACGGGAACGTGTTCGGTTATAACTATTCCTTTGATCCAGTCGAAAACTCCGGAAATTGGATGCCTCCTGACATCTCGGTCCATGGTCATTTCCCTTTCATGAATCTATTCGAAGGGAACATCGTTCAAGAAGTTGGATTATCGGATTGGTGGGGTCCTGCTGGACCTGGGAACACACTTTTCCGCAACAGGGTCGAGACAGAAAATATCGATTTAAAAGATCAGTCACACTCACAAAATGTGGTCGGAAACGAATTGACTGGCGGCGTTAATCAGATCACAATCCAATCCGGCGTGATGGATTCACTGGTTCATGGAAACAATGTGAACGGTGTGATCAACTGGGATCCCTCGGCTGAAGATCATCAACTGCCTAATTCCTACTACCTTCTTTCCAAACCAATATTCTTCGGCAGCACCCCGTGGCCATCGCTTGGTGGAGATCAGGTTTTAGATTCCGGCACTATTCCCGCGTTGGAACGGTTACTCGCTGGGGAACCTATTCCTCCAGCGACAGCTCTTCAAATCTTCGTCGATGTCCCTCCAAGCCATTGGGCTTCTGCATATATAGAAACGTTATTCGAAGGTGGGTATGTGGCCGGGTGTTCTGCTGAGCCGCTTAAGTTCTGCCCCGATCAAACCATGACCAGGGCAGAGAGTGCAGTTTTTGTCGAACGCGGGATCCACGGTGCAGGATATTTACCGGCACAGCCACAAGGTGCCGTATTCGAAGATGTTCCACTTTGGGAATGGTTCGCCAAATGGGCAGATGGGTTATGGACCGATGGCTATACGGCAGGTTGTGGTACTGAGCCATTAATTTTCTGTCCGTTATTTGATCACACCAGGGCCGAGGCGACGGTTTTCTTCGAGCGGATGCTTCACGGAAACGTTTTCGTTCCCGCAATACCAACCGAAGGCAGGTATGACGATGTGCCGGTTGGCCCGGAAGCGCCCTGGTACAGCAAATGGATTACTGCGGCATACAACGATAACATTTTGCAGGAGTGTGAGGACGATAACAACCGGCACGATTCCACTTTCCGGCCATTGGATGGTCTCACGCGCGCCGAAGCCGCCTGTATGATGGTCCGAGCGAAGGGCTTGCGTTGACCGACGCCCTTAAATTTCTGAATATGTTTCTCAACTCGCGTACGGGCGAAGCATTCGCAAAAGAGTCTCTCGTTTGAGGAAGAGCGAATTTGGAGTGCATCGGGCCTGAGCTTCGCTCAGGTTGGCCGATGCAACCTGAACGAAGTTCAGGCGCAAGCCGCTGGACTCCCTAACTTAGACTAAGCTCACCAGTTATTCGAATAATTCTCCAAATCATTCATTAAGTTGTCCAAATATAGTATTTAAGGTTATTTTCATTAATAAATTACCAATGGGAGGGTAAGAATCGTAGCATGATGAAACATTAGCAATCCTCGCAACTCTCTCAAATGGTAAAATCTCCCCATGCAGTCTCGGCAAAACAGTTCCTTGGTACGCTACGCTTATCTATCCGTGGCAGTTGCATTGGCAACCATGGGTATTAAGGCTGTTGCCTTCAATGTCACCCACTCAGTGGGCCTGCTATCAGACGCGCTTGAATCGATTGTCAACCTTACTGCAGCCCTCGTGGCCGTGCGGGTCCTCAATGAAATCGCCAAGCCTCCTGATAAGGAACACACTTATGGTCATGCAAAGGCCGAGTATTTTTCGAGCCTTTTAGAAGGTGTGCTGATTGGAGTAGCGGGCATCAGCATTGCATATACCGCGATACAAAGGATACTAAATCCCGAGGATATCCAACAGGTCGCGCTGGGCCTCACGCTTGCCCTAATCGCCTCAGCATTGAATTTTTTTGTAGCACGCCTTCTCTTGCAGAAAGGTCGTGAACACAATTCCATCGCCTTGGATGCCGATGGTCAACACCTAATGTCGGATGTCTGGACGTCACTGGGAATTCTTGCAGGTGTGGGAGCAGTGAGCATCACTGGATGGCAAATTCTAGATCCTATTATCGCCATCATCGTAGCTGGAAAAATTGGTTGGACCGGATTTTGTCTCATCCAACGGTCTATTCAGGGGCTGATGGATGCCTCCCTGCCCGAAACTCAAATCCAGGCGATCCAAGAGATCCTGGATAATTACCAGAGTTCAGGAATTGAGTTTCACGCTCTCAGAACTCGTCAGGCAGGAGCGCATAGCTTCATATCATTACACGTCATAACCCCCGGTGATTGGTCGATCAAAAAGGGGCATGACCTGCTCGAATCGATCGAAAAGGATATACAAAAGGCAGTTCCTCTGGCATCGGTCTTCACACACATTGAACCTTTAGAAGATCCCCGATCATGGAATGATCAAAGTTGATTTCGAGCAAGGCGCAAGAAGAGACAACCAATAGCATAAAGCCTTAATCCCAATCTCCCTTTACCCCCCCCTTGATCATCCAACTGATCCCACGCAGTAACTAGGGCTTTGCCAAGGATAAAGATACCACTCACAAACTGGCTTACTACATCCTTGACAAATGCTTATGTTGCTCCGTCCTTTATCTATCCTGTCTAAAGAATCATATTGGACGGAACACTAGCATTGGCCAACTGACGATGGCTCAATTTTTAATTTATTGCAAACCACCCTTATACAAGTCCGAAATCAATCCTCTTGTTTAGAACATGCCCCCACTGAAAATTAGGTCAATCGAAAAAAGAGGGCTGGTAAATGTCAACCGGGAAGTTATGGTGTTGGTGTGGGCGTGCAACCAAACACCGGATGACCGGGTTCTTTACACTTATCAGGAGGTATGGGCGTTGTTGTGGGTGTTGACGAGGCTGGTGGCGGTCGCCGAGTCGGAGTTCGACTCGGTGTGATTGTTGGCCAAAGTGTTGGGGTGCTGGTCGCCGTAGGTGTTACCGTTTGCGTCATAGTGGCGGTGCCTTCAATATCAGGATCACTGGGCGTCACATCATCAAGCTCAGCAGTGGCACTTGCCATCAAAGCTTCCAAGGTTCCTGCCACAATCGTCTCGACCTCACCAGGAGCCATTACAGTGCCCTCAATCGGGGCATTTGTTGTCGACAAAGCCTCAATTGTTGCTAACAAATCGCTCGACACCTCAGTTTCTGTTCCAGTTATTGGGATTTGAGATCCGTTGTCCTGCCCGTTATCAAACCATCCTGAAAACCCCAATAATACCAGTGCAAATGCAACTGCAATGACAATTACCGGAGCAGCCTTCATCTGTTTGAATCTTTGGTAGAAGACCTTGGCGCGTGTGATTCTCACTGAAATCCCATCAAACACCTCAGTTGGCTGATCCAGGATTTCAGTCAACTCCGGGCCGGTTTTTCCAGATGATGCTAGCTGAAAGGCTTTGTCAAAATCGGCAAGTGATAGATAGCGTCTCTGCGGTTCTTTCTCAAGAGCTTTTAAAATAACCCGCTCGACGTCTATAGAAATATCTGGATTGACTTGTCTGGGAGGAGGCATGGGTTCAGTTGCATGCATAATGACGACACCCAAAGGTGTATCGGCCTCGTAAGGAAGGCTTCCCGTCGTCATTTGATACAAAACAACTCCAAGTGCATACTGATCAGAGCGTGGTGTCGCCTGCTCCCCCCGGCATTGTTCAGGCGACATATATGCTGGGGTACCGATCAAGCCTGATCCGGTAATGCTGAGGGAATTATCCGCAACTCGCGCAAAACCGAAATCGGTGAGCATAACTCTGCCGTTTTCGTCAATGAGTATGTTGGAGGGCTTGATATCCCTGTGAACAACACCATTTATATGGGCGAAATCGAGGGCGTCGGCCATTTGATGCAACAAGCTCGTAGCTGCTTCCAGCGGTAATGGTCCACTCCGAAGCCTTCTGCTCAACGTGCCCGCGCTCATTATGGGCATCACGATAAAGGCATATTCTTCTATTTCGCCATAATCTAAGACAGGGACAATATTGGGGTGGTGCAAGTTTAAGAGTACCTTGATCTCTTGTTCGAATCTGGCCTTAAACTTGGGCTCTTGTGCAACATAGGGTGAGAGGACCTTGATCGCGACTTCTTGATCTTCTTTGGGGTCGAGTGCTTTATAGACCGTAGCCATTCCGCCATGGCCTATCTCTTCAAGAATTTGATAACGACCTAAGGTATGGCCAATTAGATCCATCTTTCCAGCCATTCGAATAATAGATATTCAAGATTTAGAGCTAACAACGCGATTCGCATAGTTTCACAGCAAATCGATGTCATTTGGTAAAAAAAATACTGAGCACTTAAGCATAGCCGAATCCTTTGTTTTGTGCGATTTCGTCCTCCCTAGCATTCAATTTTTTCATCTGGATCATTCGGACGTTGTATGTCTTTCAGAGTCCCTCGAAATAATCCCACAATCATCACACCACTTAATGCCTAATAGCACTATCAAACATCTTCCGAAATTAATGTATGCCAGATTGGGATTTGGTTGAGGGAAATTAAACAAGCTCTCTGGCTACATCAAGAGCTCAAGGTGATCTCCAAGGCGTGAATTGCTTAAGAATGGAGCCGCCGATGAACTCTCGCATGATAGAGTTGTCAGGAATCAATTCTGGATCAATGGGTAATATCCATTCGAGAAACGTCAGCAAGCGCTTGGCCTCAATATGTTCTGCTCTTCGATATGGGACTTGCCGTAACAATGGCTCGGCAAGAGGCCCAAGAGCAGACGCTTCATAGACAAGTGCCGAGTTGAACATTGTATCCGCGTTTTCTTGATATGGAAAAATATACATCTTCTCACCTCTGCGGACCGATTCCCAGCGGCGGATAGTTTCCATTGCAGTGTACCCCCGCTGCGTTGCGTCACGGACAATTCTTCTTAACAGCCGCGTGTCGGTCGTAGAGACACGATTAAATCGATCAAGATTCAATTGGGTAAGTGCAGATACATAAATTCGAAAGGTTTGATCAGAAGGTATCTGAGGAAGGAGCTCTGGGTTCAACCCGTGGATTCCTTCAAAGATGATAATTTCTCCCTCGTGAAGTTCGACCCTGTCACCCTCTTCTTGTTTGCCAGTCATGAAGTCGTATTTCGGCAATTGGACCGTTTCACCTTTGATCAGTTGAAGCAGATCGTGATTGAGCCTATCAACATCGAGTGCCTCAAGGGACTCGAAATCGTATTCGCCCGCTTCATCCCGCGGGGTCAATTCACGATCGATAAAGAAATTGTCCATTTCGATTGGGATTGGGCTCAATCCGAGGGCCAGCAACTGGATCGAAAGTCTCTTGGAGAAAGTTGTCTTCCCAGAGGAGGATGGTCCAGCGACCAAGACCACCCGCAGCTGATCACGCTTCTCGTAGATTTGTGCGGCGATCTCGGCAATCCGCCGTTCGTGTAATGCTTCTGATACCAAAATTACTTTTCTCGACATGCCGCTGTCTATTGCATCGTTTAATGCTCCCACGCTGGAGATTCCTAATGCCGTAAGCCAATCTCCGTAAAGTCGAAAGGTTGTTAGCAGAGTGGGGTACTGAGGAGGATCCTGGAGGTGAATCGGTCGATGGCGCCTCGGAAAACAAAGTGTAAAACCATCAACGGTTTTCGCCAGACGAAACCATTTCAAATAACGCGTGCTTGGCACCATGTAGCCGTGAAAGTAATCTTGCATCCCCCCCATAGCATAAAGAACCAGATGTGGCTTTCGGCGATGGGCGAGCAAGCGCACTTTGTCGGTGTACCCTTTCGCTTTGAAGTAATCGATGGCGGTCTTCAATGGGACTTTCATCTTTGCAAATGGGACATCCTGCTCAACGATTTCCTTCATTCTGTGCTCAAGACTGGTGAGCTCCTGCTCGCTAAGGGGTGATCGATCCGCAACTCGACAGAAATAGCCCCCCGAAGATACCGAATGATCGACATATAATTTGACACCAGGGAACAGTTCATCGAAAGCAGCCGAAAGCAGGAAGGTGAGGGAACGACGGTATATGCGCATTCCATCCGACTCTGCCATCGTCACTGGCTGCACCTCGACATCCGTCAATATCGAGTAGGTCAGCTCACGGAGTTCCCAATTAACAATTGCACCAACTATTGGCGCCTCGACATCCGTCAGCTCTTTAAAGAACTCATCAAGCTGGGTTCCCCGTGCACCTTCAAGAACCCGGCCATCAGGAAGATGGACTTGAACGGTATCTCGCGCCGGGACTTCTGCGATGGATTTAACCGTGTTTTCCTTCATCGAACATAAACTCCAAATCGATTCTACCCCAGAAGTATGCGTGCACGATATCTACCCTAAGTC
>JAGLGG010000245.1 GCA_023144145.1 Anaerolineales bacterium
GTCAGTTGTATCAGCCAATGGCCAGAGCTCCTTGCATTGAGATGGCGAAATCTCCTCAAAATTCACACCAAAACCGCGATCGAAAGCAGAAATCCGTCGGTATCCTTC
This sequence comes from Anaerolineales bacterium, assembly GCA_023144145.1. Lineage (GTDB taxonomy): Bacteria > Chloroflexota > Anaerolineae > Anaerolineales > E44-bin32 > JAGLGG01. Next base: position 109 of record JAGLGG010000245.1, read on the forward strand.
TAGGCGGGAGGGGGAGGTAGCAAATTCCAGATATCCGACCGCCTTATAGCCTGTGGATTGCCCGGTTTCATCTTCTAGGGTTTGATAGAGCTCGCGAGTGTACTTCGCCATTCCAACGGTAGTCTCATCAAAGAATCCTCCTGCCTCAACCAACCCCGCCGCGTGCCAGGTTGTGCCTGCCGTGAGTTGCGATCTTTCTAATAGTAAAACATCCCTCCACCCAAGTTTTGTTAGGTGATATGCAACACTGCACCCGATCACCCCACCGCCGATGATCACAACCTGTGCGCGGGCAGGGGTGGGGCTGGCGAAATTGGCTTGCGGCAGTTTATTGTTCATCAAGTCTCTCAATTCCTAAGATTGCAATTGTTAGTTGCTTAAACGATCTATAACTCTGCAAAGTTTTAAAAAAATTCGTCGTACAAGGTGGATAAAAAAATTGCTCAATACTATCGAATATTCAGAAAATTATATAAAATAATGTAGTAAAGTGTTAAAACCACTGAATTATATGACGTATAGAGAATTAAAGCTAAGAATTCATGCGTAAATAGGAAAATGACATGGATGACCTAAAATTCCGTGCGCAAACAGATGAGATCGATTTGGAGATCATCAATATCCTTAATGAGGACGGCCGAACGCCTTTTGCGCAAATTGCTAAGCGATTGGGTGTCTCCCCCGGAATGATCCGCATGCGTTATGACCGTATGGTCAAGGAGGGGGTTCTTCAGGTTGTGGCAGTCACAAATCCACTGCTGATGGGATTCTCCACAATGGCACATATCGGTGTCAAGGTGAATGTCAACCGATTGCAAGAGATTGCAGATAGGATCGCGACCTTTGAAGAGGTAATTTACCTCGTGCTAGTTACGGGGAGTTATGATCTGTTTATCGAGGCGGTTTGCCGGGACAAAAACCATCTTATGGATTTTCTGATGAAAAAACTTCATGCTGTTGAAGGCGTCAGGGATACTGAAACCTTTATCTATCTGCACATAGTAAAGGAGAGTTACGACTGGGGAGAAAATATCAGGGTGAGTGAGTAGTACAAAGTCGCATCTCAATATCCATCAAAGATACGTATAGCCAGTCTTAATACCTTGACAAAATGATATTGTGACCCGTTCACACAAGGAGGAGCACGTGCCAGTTCCTAAAACAATTCTTTATCTCACTGAGAGTGATGTCCAACGAACATTAACTGTCGCCGAGGCAGTTGACTTGGCTGAAAGAGGCATCAAGGCAGACGGGGATGGCCATGTCGCTGGTGACAAGTTCTATATGAATGTCGACGATGCTGGTTTTATCAAACCTTTTTCCGGTTACATTTCGGGTGAAGAATACGCATTCGTCAAAACCTTCAGTAATTTTCCAGGGAACCGGGTAAAGTACGACCTTCCGCCTACCTCCTCAGTCGTCCTGCTCTTCGATTATGAGACTGGGTTACCAGCCTGCATTATGCAGGCCAGCTGGGTGACTGGTTTAAAAACCGCCGCATCAACTGCCGTAACGACAGCATTCCTGGCGCGTCCAGAGTCACAAGTTGTGACAATTTTCGGTGCAGGAACGCTTGGTCGGTTGCATATGCGAGCAGTAGCTGAACGCTTCAAACTCAAGCAGGGTTATTTTGTAGATATTCTGTCAGATGTAGCTGCGAAATGCGCTGCTGATCTTGAACGTGAGCTGGGTTTTCCAATAGCTGCTGTCGAGCTGGAGGAACGTGAAAGTGTGGTTAGAAAGTCGGATATTATTTTCACAGTCACCACTGGGGACCAACCGCTCTTTGAACACAGTTGGTTGAAGCCGGGCACTTTTATCGCTCGCTTGGGCTCATATCAAGAAGTGGCGTACGACGTCATCACCCAGGCTGATAAAGTCATCGTAGATAGTTGGAAATACGCCAGCCCTCGGATCCCCGAGATTATTCATCTGGTGGAATCTGGGGAGTTCAAATTTGAGCATATTCATGCTGAATGGCCCAGCGTTGTTGCAGGGGAATCGCCGGGTCG
>JAGLGG010000246.1 GCA_023144145.1 Anaerolineales bacterium
CGTAAGATTTCATCGTGATAACAATGAATAGATATCAGGAGAAAGTCTATGGCTAAGATTATAGGTATTGACTTAGGCACTACCAACAGTGTCGTAGCAGTAATGGAAGGTGGCGATGCTAGCGTCATCTCCACCGCGGAAGGCGGGCGACTTTGCCCCTCTGTCGTCGCTTTTAACAAGAATGGCGAGCGACTTGTTGGGCAAATAGCTAAGCGCCAAGCGGTTGTCAATTCAGAAAATACAGTTTATTCGATCAAACGCTTTATCGGCAGGCAGCTCGATGAGGTTGAGACTGAACGGGGCATGGTTTCTTTTGAGACTATCAAAGGACCCAGTGATGATGTCCGCGTAAAGATACCCGTAAACAACAAGGAGTACACCCCTCAGGAAATTTCCGCAATGATTCTCGCTAAACTAAAGACGGATGCGGAAGCTTACCTGGGCGAATCAGTTACCAAGGCAGTGATCACTGTGCCAGCATATTTCAATGACTCTCAGCGTCAGGCGACCAAAGATGCTGGAAAGATTGCTGGTTTGGAGGTCATGCGCATCATCAATGAGCCAACCGCTGCGGCATTGGCTTATGGTCTTGATAAGAAAGAGAATGAAACCATCCTGGTATTTGACCTCGGTGGCGGAACTTTCGATGTGAGTTTGCTTGAAGTTGGTGATGGTATTGTAGAAGTCAAGGCTACCAACGGTGATACCCACCTTGGTGGTGATGATTGGGATCAACGCATTGTCAATTGGGTTGCGGATGAATTCAAGAAAGAGCAAGGGGTCGATCTTCGAACTGACCGACAGGCTCTTCAAAGGCTGAGGGAAGCATCCGAAAAGGCAAAAATAGAGCTTTCTTCAGTCGCAGAGACTGAGATCAATCTACCCTTCATTAGCGCCGATGCTTCCGGACCGAAGCACCTCCAGTTGAAACTCACTCGGGCGACCTTCGAGCAACTGTCGGAAGATCTAGTCGAACGAATTCGCGGACCCTTCAACGCAGTGCTAAAAGACGCAAAAATGGATACTGCCCAAGTAGACGAAGTTGTATTGGTAGGCGGTGCAACACGCATGCCCATGGTCCAGGATCTCGTGAGATCTTTGACCGGGAAAGATCCCCATAAGGGCGTGAACCCTGATGAAGTAGTGGCAATTGGCGCCGCGATCCAGGGTGGTGTATTGGCAGGGGACGTAAAAGACGTTCTTTTGCTCGATGTGACGCCGCTCTCACTGGGTATCGAAACCCTTGGAGCCGTAATGACGGTTCTGATCGAGCGCAACACTACCATCCCCATCAAAAAGGCCGAGATCTTCTCAACCGCCGAGAATAATCAGTCTGCGGTCGATGTTCACGTCCTTCAAGGCGAGCGCCCCATGGCATCTGATAATATGACCCTGGGACGCTTCCGACTTGAAGGAATTCCTCCGGCGCCGCGTGGGATCCCACAAATAGAGGTTATTTTCGACATCGATGCCAATGGGATCATAAACGTAAAAGCCATTGATAAAGCAACTGGCAAAGAACAAAATGTGACCATAACTGCATCAACGAACCTGAGTTCCGATGACGTTGAACGAATGGTCCAGGAAGCCAAGAAGCATGAGGGTGAAGATCAAAAATTACGCGAGCTAGCTGAGGCTCGCAACAATGGTGATAACCTGGCTTACCAGGCCGAAAAGGCTCTGAATGAATTGGGGGACAAAGTACCTGATAATGATCGCCAGTCGATCGAATCAAAGATCACGACTCTGAGGGAATCAATACAGGGCGACGATGTTGGAGTGATCAAGAGCCTTACCGAAGAGGTTCAGCAAGCAAGCTATGCCCTCAGCCAACAGCTTTACGCACAACAAGCACCACCGGAAGCTGGAGATTCAGCAGGAGACGGTGGATCGACAACAGAAGAGGGCGATGTAGTCGAGGGCGAATTCCGAGAAGCCTAAGAGTTTCAAACAGGAGGTCGATTACGGCCTCCTGTTTTCTTTTAAGGTTCTCCAACCCAGCGCAGGGCTTTATCAAGGATAAAGATACCATTCAAAAACCGGCTTGCTACATCCTTGACAAATGCTTATGTTGTTCCGTCCTTTTCTATCCTTGTTAAAGAATCACCTTGGACGGAACACTATGTGCATCGTCCACTCTTAGAAGAGCAACTTGCACAATTACCATAAGGAATGGCCACAACTCAAAGGGAGGATTTTCATCCTTGTCATTTAACCAACCAAAGTTCTATAATTAAAATGTCGGTGAGGAGGCCTGCTTCGAGCAGGCCATTTTCAGCCCACTATCCATCGGCAGGAGGCGAACAAACGTGACTCTTCCCAAGTATGCCTATTTCGAAGGTAAAATTGTGCCTTATTCCGAAGCCAAAGTCGGAGTGATGAATCACACACTCAACTATGGCACCGGGGCTTTCGCAGGTGTACGCGCCTATTGGAATTCAGACCGGGAACAGCTTTACGTATTCAGACCGATCGACCACTTCAAACGATTTTTACAATCTGGTCGGCTTTTACAAGCCAAACTTGATTACACCCCTGAAGATCTGAGAGATATCACACTTGAGCTCATCAGGACGGAGGGGCTTCACGAAGACTGCTACATCCGACCCTTAATCTACAATGCCGATGAGATTATCGGAGTAAAGCTGCACGATTTACACGCAAAAATTACTATTTTCACTATCCCATTCACGCGTTATATAGAGCATGACGAAGGCGCGCATGTCACAATTTCTTCATGGCGTCGTATTGACGACAACGCCATCCCTGCTCGCGGAAAAATAACAGGTGCGTATATCAATTCAGCCTATGTGAAAACAACTGCAGTGCTATCGGGATTCGATGAAGCGTTGGTGTTATCTAACGATGGTCATATTTCGGAAGGTAGCGCCATGAACGTATTCATGGTACGTGATGGTATCCTCATTACACCCCCTCCGACCGAAAACATTCTTGAAGGCATCACCCGACGAACGATCATGGCTTTGGCGCGCGAGGAGTTTGGGCTTGAAGTGATTGAGCGCCGCATTGACCGCACCGAGTTATATATCTGTGACGAATTTTTTATGACCGGAACTGCTGCTGCCGTTACAGCTGTCACACGGGTGGACCACCAGGATATTGGCGACGGGGCTATGGGGCCCATAACGAAACGTCTGCGCGATCTGTATGATGACCTTGTCCGAGGCAAACTAGAAGCCTACAAAGACTGGAACGAACCAGTCTACGTGGCTTAATAGATGGCGGTGAAATAACCGCCTTTTGTTATCCAAGATAGGGGAGCGAAAGCAATGGCTCTTGCTCCCCACCTCCCTCGATGATCCTAAAACCTCCACGAACCAAGGGCCTAGTAATTGGAATACTGCTATTGGTGATCTTGTCTGCTGCAATCACCACCAGCGTGATTCAGCTGGCTTCAGAGACGGTCACCCCATTTCTGGGTATCTGGACCTCCTTGGTAGTGATCGGGCTTCCACTGATCGCATTGAACATCTACCGCATATATGGCTTAATCACAGCTCAATATATCCTGGACCGTGATGGGGTCTACGTACGATGGGGGCTTTCAAGGGTGCAAATCCCACTCGGCAAGATCAAGGACGTTGTTCCTCAGAATGAAATCACCCCCAGACTAAGTAAACGTTTCGGATTTTGGTGGCCCGGTTGTGTTGTTGGGAAATCCCAATCAAAATCCCACGGCTCAATTGATTTTTTTGCGACCTCGACCGCTAGAGGAAATATTGTAATTGCACTTGAAAACCGGAAAATCGTAATTTCTCCCCCAGATGTTCAGGCCTTTATACGCACATTTGCAGACACGGTCCAGATGGGATCACTTGAAGAAATCCCGGAACTCTCCGAGCATCCTGATTTTTTCTCCGCTCGATTGTGGGAGGACCGATCGGCGCGCATAACTATATTAGGGGGACTAAGCACGATCCTGATCCTGCTCGCATTTTTGGCTTTGCGCGTCCCCAACCTGCCCTCGATGGTCCCCTTTGGTTTCGACCGAGCCGGAGTTCCAGATATTTTTGTTCCTCCCGCGAGGCTTTTACTTTTACCACTCGTTGGTGGTGTTTTCTGGCTGGTCGATTTGATCCTAGGTTCGTGGTTGTACAGACAGGAAGGTAATCGACCTATTGCCTATCTTGTGTGGGGCGTGGGCGTCCTCATGGGCGGAATTCTTTGGATTGCGGTGATAAACTTAATCACTACATCCTAAGTAGATTACCAAGTTAGGGTGAATTTTTTCTTGACGGAATGCCTTTCAGGTATCTCGTATTGGTGAACTTGTATCAAGGTGGATGAACATAATCCCCGAGATTTCATCAGTTATTCACTGTTTTGCGCCAAGTTATCCCCAGAACAACGGAGAAATATGAACCTAAACCCTCAACAATTACTCATTGGAATTGGGTTAGCCCTGTTTGTCGCCTATTTGGCTCGGAAAGCAGGATCCCTGTCTCGTAGTGGTGCTGTTGCAGCTGCGATTATTGGTGGTATCACATTTGGGTTGGGTGGTTTGCTGCCCGCAATTCTTTTACTAACCTTCTTCATCACATCCAGTTTGCTATCCCGGGTTGGTGGTCGGAGAAAACTCGTAGTCGCTACCGCTTTTGAAAAGGGCGGAGAAAGAGATTATGGACAAGTTTTTGCGAATGGGGGTATAGCTTCGCTTTTTGTGATCCTCTTTGCGCTTACTAATGAGAAACTTTGGCTAATAGGGATGATAGGTGCATTCGCCGCGGTCATTGCCGATACTTGGGCAACAGAATTAGGGGTGCTTGCACGGAGACATCCTCGCCTCATCACGACATGGTCAACAGTTGAGCCAGGGACGTCCGGAGCTGTCACCCTTGAAGGGTCTATGGCCGGGATTGCAGGTGCAGGATTAATCGGGCTTATCGGTGGGCTTGGACTGAACGATGGATCCACGATGGTAGCCTCCACCATCGGCGGGATACTTGGCGCGACCTTTGATAGTATATTGGGAGCTACTGTGCAGGTCATTTACTTCTGCCAAACTTGCGACAAGCAAACCGAACGACATCCGGAACATATGTGTGGAAGTGAGACTGTATACTTGAGAGGATGGATGTGGTTGTCGAATGACATGGTTAACTTCATCTCTTCGATACTTGGCGCGTTAACCTCGATTGGGATTTGGTCGATCATAACTTAAGCGATCACTGCAACTATCTTATCTATCCCGCTGCCAACTCTTTCGGATCATCTCTGAACCCAATTTATATTTCCTATCCCATCAGCAGGAGAAACGCATGGAAAAATTCACACGTGATGATATCCGCAGCCTACTAAAGGAATTTGGCGTGAAAGCCGACGGAGCAGTCATTACTCACTTCGCTCAAAACATACATATAGATTCAATCAGCATCCGACTAAGCCTGACCGATACTACGAATTACGGTGATTCAGCTCCAGGTTCTCCTCTTGAACTCGTTGTTGGAGGTGTGATTCAACGTCAGAAGTAAAACGTCATTTGCTAACATTAGATTGGTTGACACCAGGGATGGTTTTGCATCCTGTTTGATGGAATCCATGCCTATTTTCCAAGTTTCAGTGCTAATAACGATTGGGCCGAAGGTGCATATGTATAGCTCTGAAGAATGTAACTATCGATTAGGCATCTTCTAGCAAATCAATCTAAAATTCATCTGTCAAAGCAAACTGGATGCCCGGGGCGAACGAAAGGATCCGACATGAAACACGATGATGTTCTCGGTTTGATTTTGGGCGGAGGCCAAGGGACAAGGCTTTGGCCGCTAACGAAACTTCGTGCGAAACCTGCTGTTCCCATTGGGGGAAAATATCGACTCATTGATATCCCCCTCAGTAACTGTTTAAATTCTGAGATTCATCAAATCGCTATCCTAACTCAATTCAACTCAGTCTCTCTCCATCGGCACATTGCCCGGACGTATAACTTCGATCTATTCCATCAAGGTTGGGTGCAAATCTTGGCTGCAGAACAAACTTTGACCAGTTCCGACTGGTATCAAGGAACGGCCGACGCCGTTCGCAAGCAGCTTTTTGAGATCGGTGTCACCGGAGCAAGAGACGTTCTCATCCTCGCCGGCGACCATCTTTACCGGATGGATTTCTCCAAATTGGTGGAGTTCCATAGGGAAAATGAGGCAGATATAACCGTTGCGGTTATACCGGTATCTAAAAGTGATGCAGCTCGATTCGGAATATTAAAACAATCCAAGAATGGAAGAATTACCGATTTTATTGAAAAGCCTAAGGGCGAAAAAAACTTGGA
>JAGLGG010000247.1 GCA_023144145.1 Anaerolineales bacterium
ATGATGAGTGCTTGAATTATGGTGAGTCGATGCCGGAAGGTTGTATCCAATCCGATGAGATCTCAAAATACATTGGAAATGGAATTCTTGATGAGAATGAAAAAGGTATTGGAACCGCCCAGGTCTTTTTAGGCGTTGGGCTTTGCCCAGCTGAAGGACTGGCTGAGGCCGTTACAGGCAGTAATGGTAGCTTCTCCTTTACAAATCTAGTCCCTGGTGATTATTGTGTAACCGTGAAGGATCTTGAGGGGCCCCAAGGGTACTGGACCTATCCTCAGTTGGATGAAAATTCGAGTGTGAGTTGGACCTCAATAACTGTGAAGGGTGGGGAAGTTGTGAGTAGCATCAACTTCGGGCGCGATTATTTTGACGAGCTTCCGCCCTTACCGACTGAGACACCTGAGCTCGAGTGTACATACCAAGCGCAGTTTATTCGTGATGTCAGTATCCCAGACGGAACTCGGTTAGATCCAGGGGAATCCTTTACCAAGACCTGGAGGCTTCGCAACAGCGGTACCTGCACCTGGACAACGGATTACGCCCTTGTACATTCAGGTGGGTACTCCTTGCTTGGCCAGAATGTGATTGTTCTGCCAACAGAAGTTAAACCGGGCGAGTTAGTTGATATCAGTGTAACTATGAAAGCACCTATGATCGAAGGTTCTTATGAGGGCTTTTGGAAGTTGAGAAACGATGAAGGTGGTTTATTTGGTATCGGGGACGCGGGGGATTTATCTATCTGGGTAGCCATTGAAGTTGGGCCAGAACCCGAGACCGAGCCTGTATTTCCGGATTGGCGTGGCGAATATTTCGACAATAAGGATTTGGATGGTGAGCCAGCTTTTTTGAAAAATGATAAGACGTTGGATAAAACTTGGGGGCTACGATCGCCAAACGCTGATTATCTTCCAAAGGATAATTTCTCCGTCAGGTGGACTCGAACCCTTGAGTTTGGTGAAAAAATCTACCGTTTCTACCTGGATATCACCGACGGAGGCAAGCTTTACATCGATGATGAACTCGTACTGAATGAATGGGTAGATGGAGAGCGACGAACGGTATATACAGATGTGGCTTTGAAAAAGGGTGAGCATGAGATTAAGTTCGAATACTATAACGCTTCAGAAGGTGCAGTTGCACAACTGTGGTGGGAAGTCCTAACTAAGCCCGTATACCAGGGTTGGAGGGCGATGTATTGGATGAATAAGAGCATGGATAGTGATCTGGTTTTGATCCGTGACCAAGAGGAAATTAACTTCGATTGGGATGATGACGGTCCTGTCTTGAGTGGTCGTGCTGACAAGTTCTCGGTGCAATGGAAGCGAGTAATAGAATTTGAGCCCGGTCTCTATACCTTTCAAGCTGTTGCGGATGATGGAATTCGAGTTTACCTGGATGGCGCACTGGTGATGGATGAATGGCATCTCAGCAACGCGAGTGAGACATACTCTGCCGACCTTGTGTTGAGTGGTGATCATGAAGTCACGGTTCAGTATTACGAGAATGCTGGCAAAGCAATTGCACAATTCTCATGGGAATTAATTGAACCTGATAATTATGCACCTGAAGCCGTCGATGATGAATACTCAATCTCTATAAATGAGCTGCTCGAGATTGGTACTCCTGGCGTATTAACCAATGATGTCGACCTCGATGGAGATGATCTGACAGTTTCCTTAGGTTTTGAAGCAAGCAACGGAGTAGTTGAACTGGGCGCGGATGGCTCGTTCATCTATACCCCAGAAACGGACTTCAGTGGAGAAGATAACTTTGGATATGTTGTGAGTGATGGCATTGGTGTGTCTGAGGTTGGAACGGTAACGATCACCGTGTTGCCGGAGGGTGATGATTAAGTCCGAGTGATCTGAGATACAACATAGCTTCCGGGTAATTATCCTGGACATTTCATGATGGCGTAAGGGCGGTTGGCTAACCTTTGGTTAGGGCTAAGCTGCGCATAGCTTGAACCGCCCCTACATACATTTACGAAGAATTTGTTAATCCAAATTTGATTACAGATTACGCCAATACCCTATTGACAAAACGGAACGAGTTCATCGGGGAAGTTATACGGTAGTATCTCCTGACAGGATGGGGCGTCTTGACCATCGAAAACGACAACCCATAGATCATCAATTTTTGTAGCGAGATAGTGCGCACCACTTAAACTATCTTTATGCTGGACTGAGCCCTTGGCGTGAACACCGGTGTTGGCATCGATGGTGAAATCCAAATCCTCTTCGGCGATCTCCGTTCTCTCGGCGAGTGCGGTGCGAATTCCAAAATAATCATACGTTGAACGATCAACGATATTCATCGCTTCGTCCAAACAGGATGGGACCATACTTGTAGGAAATAGAAACGGATCTACTTCTGTGCAGGAAGGCATTGCTTGTCCGTCATAAGCAACAATCCATCCATCGTCGACCTTAGCCGCAAGATAATAACCTCCGCTGACAGTGCCGGCTTTTCGAACATTTCCCCAGGCGTGATTACCGGTATTTACTCCAATTGTGAAGTCCAATTCTTCTACTGCGATTCCCGTCCGAGTTGCCAATGCCGCCTGAATTCCGGGATAATCTTCGGCTGCCCGATCAAATATCGCGCCCTCCGCATCTATGCATTCTGGCACAAAATCCATCGGGAAGTCATATGGATCAATTTGCACACAATTTGGAGTAGCTTGACCATCATGAACGACAAGCCATCCCGCAGGCACAGTTACGGCTAGAAAGTACGCAAGCTCTTCGTCGGCTTTTGGGATTATCATTCCCTTCACATGTGTCCCTGTGTTTACGCTGATGGTGTATTCCAATTCCGCTTCAGGAATGCCAGTTCTTGCGAGCAATGCGGCTTCCAATGTTGGAAATCCCTCAGCATACTGATCAAGGCATTCTGGTAAGACTTCAGCGGGAAAGTTAAAGTGGTCAACTTCATCACAAAGTGGTATCGATTGGCCCACATAGGCAATGACCCATCCATCATTCAC